>NZ_JBFRHF010000034.1:0-87328 GCF_052115705.1 Inquilinus sp. 2KB_23
TCCCCGCAACCAGATACCAACAGGCCCGATGCCAACGCATCGGGCCTGTTCTCGTTCCGGGCACTGCACCGTTCCACGCTGACAGCGTCAGGCGCGGGCCAGGGACGCCTTCACCTCGCGCAGGATCTCGTCAGACAGGGCGGGGTCGTTGACCATCCGGGACATCGTCAGCGCCCCGACCATCGTGCACAGCGCGACCAAAGCGCGGCCCCTGGCAGCGTCCGGCCCAGTCTTGCCGCACTCCGCAGCCGCGAATGGCGCCCAATTGGTCGGCGACACGGCCGAAGACGATGCCCGGGTGTGCAGTCCCAGGCATGAAGATCAGATGCGGAAGCGGCCACCGAAGCCTGCGCCCGGGGCCGCCTGATGAGACGAGGGTGATCTGGGCCGGGGCTCGCGCCCAGCCGAAAACCGCCGCGAGCTCGCGACCCTTCGGGGTCGACCAGTCGAGCGTCAGCTGGGAGACGATCTGGTACACGGTTGTGATAGCGGCACCGTGCTGCTCCATCCGGCGCAAGACGAGGTCATGTCCGGTCTTCGTCATTGACGCCGATGCGTCTGCGGCCACATGGACGTCGTAGCCCTCGTCCAGCATCTGCAGCACGGGGAAGGTCACGCAGATCTCGGTCGTGACGCCGGCGACGATCAGCTTCTTGCGGCCCATCGCCTTGACCGCTTTGTTGAAGCCGTCGTGGTGCATGGCGTTGACAATCCCGGGACGCTTGATACCCGCGGCGAACGCTTCCGGGAGAATCTGTTCAAATTCGGGCCAGGGCAGGCCCTGGAATTGATCTTCCATACTCGACGTCAAAACCACCGGGATGTTCAAGGCCCTCGCGATTTTCGCGAGCTTGAGCGAAGCGTCCCTCATCGTGTTGAGGTCGTGAGAGTGCGTGAGGGTGATCGTACCGACCTGATGATCGATCAGCACAATGGCCGCATTGTCAGTCGATCCGCGGCTCCAATGTCGGCACCCGCCAGAACCTGCAGGAGGCGGTGGATTTCGCGGCCCGCGGCCTGGTCGCGGCGACGGTCGAGACGGTGCCGTTCGACCAGGTGAACGAGGCTCTTGCCCGACTGCGCCGGGGAGAGGTCCTGGGACGGCTGGTGCTGGATTTCGGCCGATAGGCCAGCCTGTCCGTTGTGCGATCCGGAGGCTCTCCCGATCGTGGTCTCCGATCGGCCGTCCTCGCGGCTAGGCCCCCTCCGGGAGATCCGCGAGGAGGCGGACGAACAGGCGACCGCTCGGTGACAGCGGCCGGTCGACGGCCCAGATCAGCGAGAACTGGGTCGTGTAGCGGAACGCCTCCGCGCCGCCGACCTCCCGCAGCCGGTACGTCGGCGTCAGCATCTCGGCATAATGCGTCGGCAGGAAGCCGACGAAGCCGCCGCCGGCGACCATCGTGGCCACCGCCTCCAGGCCGAAGGCGACCGCGATGCGCTTGAGGTCCAGATGGCGGGCCAGGGTCTGCGTGCGCCGGTCGTTGGTCCGGGTGACCAGGGCGAAACCGCGCTGGTTCAGCTCCGCGAGCCCGGGCGGCGGCCGCACATCCGCCGCGACGTAGAGGCGGAACTCCTCGGTGAAGAGCGAACGGTAGTCGAGCCTGGGGTTGCCGGCCGGCTGGCCGCTGACGGCGAGATGCAGGCGCCGCTCCGAGATGCCCTCGACCAGCTCGTCCGGCAGGCCGATCGACAGGTTGAGCGTTACGTCGGGCGCGATCTCGCGGAAGCGGGCCAGGGCGCCGACCAGCCGGCAGCGCGGGTTGGACAGGCAATTGTCGGCGATACCGATGCGCAGCTCTCCGGTCAGGATGTTGCGGGCGAGGTTGAGCTCGTGCCGCACCGTCTCCAGCGCGTCGCAGGCGGCGATGGCGGCCTGGAGCGCGCTCGCGCCGAAGGCGGTCAGTTCGAACCCCGCCGGGCCGCGGAAGCACAGCCGGGCGCCGAGCCGGGTCTCCAGCGCCTGCAGGTGGCGGCTGATCGTCGACCGCTCCATGCCAAGCGGCCGTTCGGCAGCGGTGAGGCCGCCGGCCTCCGCCACCGCGCGGAAAATGCGCAGGAGCCGGAGGTCCGCCTCGCTGATCGGCGGCACGGGCGCGTGCGTCAGCTGGTCCATGTTGCATCCCCTACAAGCACGGTTTCGTCGACCGTCATCCTCGGCGCGCCCGATCGGTGCCTAAGCTTCGGCATCCCAGTAACGACCGGGCGGATGCTCAATTGCCGAGCAGTTGCCGAAACAACCGGCACCATCCGCCGCCAGTATTCGGAGGATTCATGGCGTTGCCGCTGACCGTACCGCCTTCCTTGAAGCATCAGAGCTTCCTCTGGTCTCCGATCTGCACCGATCTCGACCGGCTCGACGCGCATGTCGCGATCCTCGGCATCCCCTTCGGCAGCGCCTACGACGCCGCGGCCATCACCAACGACCAGACCAAGGCGCCGGACGCGGTGCGGGCAGCGACGGACCGGGTCTGCCGCAGCCTGGAACGCTACGACTTCGACGTCGGCGGCCCGATCTATGGCGGCCGGGCGCTGAAGGTGGTCGATGTCGGCAATGTGCCGGCCGACATGACCGATCTCCGCAGCCACTACCGCCGCGCCGAGGAGGCGGTACGCAAGATCCTTGCCGCGGGCGCCATGCCGATCACGATCGGCGGCGATCACGGCATTCCGATCCCGATCCTGCGGGCCTTCGAGGGGCGGGGGCCGATCACGCTGATCCAGGTCGATGCGCATATCGACTGGCGGGACGATGTGAACGGCGTGCGCGACGGCCTGTCGAGCCCGATCCGGCGGGCGTCGGAGATGGCCCATATCGGCGAGATCTTCCAGATCGGCATCCGCGCCCAGGGCAGCGCCCGGCCCGAGGAGGTCGATGCGGCGGCCGCCTACGGCTCGAACATCATCCCGGCCTTCGAGGTGCATGACGGCGGCATGGACGCCGTGCTCGATCGCATCCCGGATGGCGGCCAGTACTACATCACCATCGACGCCGACGGCCTGGACCCCAGCGTCATGCCGGCGGTCGAAGGGCCGGCGCCAGGCGGCTTGACCTTCCACCAGGTGCGCAAGCTGATCCATGGCCTGGTGCGCAAGGGCCGAGTGCTCGGCATGGACATCGTCGAGATCACGCCGTCCATCGACGTGAACATGATCACGTCGATCGCCGCCGGACGACTGATCGTCAACCTGATCGGCGCCGCGGTGCGGGCCAACTACTTCGACGCGCCGCCGGCCTGAGGCGGCGTCTGTTCCCAGCACAAAAAAACCAAACACAACAGAGAGGCGCTGCCATGTCGTGGATCAACCGCAGGGTGTTGGGTCTTCTCGCAGGCGCTGCCTGCATGGGCCTCCTTGTCCTCCAGCCGGCCTTCGCCGAGACGACGCTCGAGAAGATCAAGCGGACGGGCGAGCTCACCGTCGGCACCGAGGCCGCCTTTCCGCCGTTCGAATTCGTGCAGGACGGCAAGATCGTCGGCTATGGCCCCGACATCCTGGCCGAGGTGGTGAAGGGCCTCGGCGTCACCAAGCTGAATCAGCTCGACCTGCCCTGGCAGGGCATCCTGCCGGGCGTGCTCGCCGGCAAGTTCGACTTCGTGGCCACCACCGTCGGCATCAACGAGGAGCGCGCCAAGCGCTATGCCTACACGCTGCCGATCGCCGACGGCATTCCCTATGCGATGAAGCGCAAGGGCGACCCGATGGCGGCGGTCGAAGACCTGAACGGCAAGGTGGTGGCGACCCAGCTGGCGTCGTCGACCGAGCCGGTGGCCCGGGCCGTCGATGCCAAGCTCAAGGCGGCCGGCGGCACCGGCTTCAAGGAGCTGAAGCTGTTCACGGCCTTTCCCGAAAGCTATGTGGCGCTGGCCAATGGCGACGTGGATGCGGTGATCCAGTCGCTGCCCAGCTTGGCCGTGCTGGTGAAGGAACGGCCTGACGTTTTCGACCTGGCGATGCCGACCCCGGTCGATGGCGGCTACACCTTCCTCGCCTGGGTGACTCGGCCCGACGACAAGGATCTGCGCGACGCCATCTCCGCCATCATCCGCACGATGCGCGACGACGGCCGCCTCGGCGCGCTGCAGAAGAAGTGGTTCGGCTTCGAGATGAAGATCCCGGACAGCGGCTATCTCCCGCCCGACGCGATGTGAGCCCGGGCGCCGGCGCGGCCGTCGCCGCAGGCAGGCGCGCCGGCCCCCGAATTGCGGTCCGATCCGAGAGAGGCGCTGGACGATGGGCTTCAAGCTCGACCACCTCATGTCGATCCTGCCGGGGCTGGCCAATGCGGCGCTGGTGAACATCCGTCTGGCCGCCGTGATCATGCTGCTCGCCCTGTTGCTGGGCACGGCGCTGACCATCCTGCGCTCGCTCAAGATCGCGGCGGTGAACATCGCCGTCGCCATCCTCATCAGCTTCGTGCGCGGCACGCCGTTGCTGATCCAGATCTTCATCGCCTATTACGTGCTGCCGGCGATCGGCCTCGATCTCTCGCCCGAGGTCGCCGGCGTGTCCGCCATCGCCTTCAACAGCATGGTGTTCGTCAGCGAGAGCATGCGCGGCGGCCTGGCGGCCATCGACGGCGGCCCGATCGAGGCGGCCACCGCGCTCGGCCTGCCGCCGCGGATCATCTGGTTCAAGGTGGTGCTGCCGCAGCTGTTCCGCCGCATCGTGCCGGTGCTGATCAACGAGGCGACGATCGTGGTGAAGGGCACCGCCCTCCTGTCCGTCATCACCGTCGTCGACGTGCTGCGCACGGCGCAGCAGATCGCCAGCGCGAGCTACCGGCCGTTCGAGACGCTGGTCGGCGCGGCGCTGGTGTTCCTGGTCATCAACCTCGCCATCAGCCTCGCCGGCCGGGTCGCCGAGGCCCGCTTCGCCCTGACGCGGGCCTGAGGCATGCATTTCGACCCCACCATCCTGGCCGGCTACTGGCCGATCCTGCTGGACGGCGCCTGGCTCACCATCCGCCTGTCTGCCGTGGCCTTCGTCGCCGGCTACGCCATCGGCATCCTGGTCGCCCTGATGGCGCTGATGCCCGGCCGGCTGCCTCGCCTCGTCGCCGGCGTCTATATCGAGGTGCTGCGCAGCATCCCGTTCATCATCATCCTGTTCGTCGTCTATTATGGCCTGCCGTTCTCCGGCATCCGGCTGCCGGCGACGCTGGTCGGCACCACGGCGCTCGCGCTGTTCGCCAGCGCCTATTACGCCGAGATCGTGCGGGCCGCGATCCTGGCGCTGCCGCGCGGCCAGTTCGAGAGCGCGCGGGCGATCGGCATGTCGCCGGCCCGGGCGATGCGCCATGTGGTGGCGCCGCAGATCCTGCGCCCGCTGGTGCCGCCCTCCACCAACATGACGCTGACGATGATGAAAGAATCCGCGGTGCTCTCCTCGATCACCGTGCCGGAGCTGACCTATCAGAGCCTCGTGGTGCAGGGGAACACCTTCGCGCCCTTCGAAGTGTTCGCCGCGGTGGCCGGGATCTACTGGCTGATCGCGATCGTGATCGCGGCGCTGGCGGCGGGGTTGGAGCGCCGGGTCGACGCGCCGCAGGCGGCCAGGGTCTCGGGCAGCCCGATTGCGGCGCGCTACCTGTCGCTTTCGGCGCGGCGGCCGTCATGAGCACGGCGCCCGCCCTCAGCGTCTCGGCCCTGACCAAGCGCTTCCCGGGTGCGACCGCGCTCGACGACGTCTATCTCGACATCGCGGAAGGCGAGATCGTCGCCCTGATCGGACCGAGCGGCTGCGGCAAGAGCACGCTGCTGCGCTGCCTGACCTGGCTGGAACAGCCGGATGACGGCTTCATCGCGGTGGCGGGGCGGCCGTTCGGCCGCGAGACCGGCCGCGACGGCACGATCCGACGCCAGACGCGGCGCGAGATCGATGCGCTGCGCCCGAAGATCGGCCTGGTGTTCCAGCAGCTCAACCTGTGGCCGCACATGACCGCGCTGGAGAATGTGGTGCGGCCGCAGATGGTGGTGCTGGGCCGGCCGCGGGCCGAGGCGACGCGCCGGGCCGAAGAGCTGCTCGGCCAGCTCGGCCTCGCCGACCGCGCCGGGCGCCATCCGCACGCGCTGTCCGGCGGGCAGCGGCAGCGGGTCGCCATCGCCCGCGCGCTGGCGATGGAGCCGGCGCTGATGCTGTTCGACGAGCCGACCTCGGCCCTCGACCCCGAACTCGTCGGCGAGGTGCTCGGCGTGCTGCGCGCGCTCGCCGCCGGCGGTATGACCATGCTGGTGGTGACCCATGAGATCGGCTTCGCCGCCAATGTCGCCGACCGCATCGCCTTCATGGACCGCGGCCGCATCATCGAGGAGGGGCCGGCCCGCGACCTCATCGCGGCGCCAAAGTCGCCACGGCTGCGCAGCTTTCTCGACCTCGTGCTGTCGCACCGGCTTCCCGGCGCGGCCGCTCCCGATCCCGCCATCCTCAAGACGGAGTAGGACATGTCCCGCGTCAACCGGCCCTATGTCGGCATCCCTTCCTTCCTGCGCGCCCGGATCTGCGAGGATCTGTCGGTGCTGGACGCCGCCATCGCGGTGCTCGGCGTGCCATTCGACGAGGGCTCGCCCTTCCTGCCCGGCAGCCGCTTCGCGCCACGGGCGCTGCGCGAGCATTCGCTGCGCTTCTACGGCAGCGGCCGCGGCTACTACGACCCGGAGACACGGCGCGAATACCTGGTCGAGGAGATGGCGCAGGGGCTGATCGCCGATGCCGGCGACGTCGACATCCACCCGGCCAATGCGGAGCGGACCTTCGCCAACATCACCGCGGCGGTCCGGGCCATCCTCGACCGCGGCGCGATGCCGGTGGTGCTCGGCGGCGACCATTCGATCACCTATCCGGTGTTCCGCGCCTTCGACGAAAAGCTGCACGTCGTGCATTTCGACGCGCACACCGACTACGCGCCGTTCGAGAACGACCTGCAGCACACCAACAGCCACGCCTTCCGCCACATCGCCGGCATGCCGAACGCGCTGAGCCTGACCCAGGTCGGCATCCGCAGCCTGCGCCATTCGCCCGACCAGGTGGAGCCGATCATCGCCTCGGGCAACCGCGTCATCCCGATGGGCGAGTTCCGGCGCCTCGGCCCGGCCGGCATCGCCGAGCTGCTGCCGGCCGGGTCGCGCGTCTATGTCAGCATCGACGTCGACGCGATGGACATGTCGCTGGTGCCGGGCTGCGTCTCGGCCGAGCCGAACGGCATGAGCTACCCCGAGCTGCGCGACAGCCTGAAGGCGATCGCCGAGCGGCACGAGGTCGCCGCCTTCGACTTCGTCGAGGTCAATCCGCCGCTGGATGTCGGCACCGGCGTCACCGCCTATCTCGGCGCGCTCACCGTCATCGAGTTTCTCGGCCAGATCTGCGCCCAGCCGCGCTGGGCCGCGCGCCGCCGCGCCAAGGCCGCCTGAAGCAGGAGAGCATCATGCCCACCGAACGCGACGTCATCCCCGCCACCCGCGGCAAGGCCGTGCGCCTCGCGGCCGGCGAGGCGGTCAGGGTCGTCAACACCCACGGCTCGCAGGTGGTCGACACCTGGGCCTTCTGCGCCGAGGACCTGGCGCATCACATGTCGATGGAGCACACGCGGGTGGAGAACGGGCGGCTGATGCCGGCGGCCGGGCAGACCCTGTTCACCAACCGGCGCGAGCCGATCCTGGTGCTGGAGGAGGACACGTCGCCCGGCATCCACGACACGCTGATGGCGGCCTGCGACCGCTGGCGCTACGAGCATCTCGGCTGCACCGAGTACCACCGCAACTGCGCCGACAACATGGTCGAGGCGATGGCGGCGATCGGCCTGTCCGCCGACCGGGTGCCGCAACCGCTGAACCTGTTCATGAACATCCCGGTCAACGCCGATCTCAGCCTGACCCAGGGCGAGCCGGTGACCAGGCCCGGCGACCATGTGCTGCTGCGGGCGGCGCGCGACTGCGTCGTCGTGTTCTCGGCCTGCCCGCAGGACATCACCCCGATCAACGGCGCCGGCCGCAAGCCGACCGAGGCGCATGTCGAGCTGCTGCGGTAGGAAGGCCTCGCGCTACAGGTGGTCCGCCCTAGCCTTCAGGACGCGATAGACGAGGCGCAGGGTCTTCAGGTGGATTGGGCAGGAGGATGGCAGAGGCATCGCGGATCTCCGATCAGGTGCTGTGGCGTGGACGGAGCGGCAACGTCGAGGTCCCGCTGTGGCTGTCCTGGTTGGCCCGCGGCACCGGCGCGACGGGCGCGGCCCGCCGGCGGGGCAGGTCGAGGTCGTAGGTCAGGCGCGCGCCGTAGCGGCCGGGCGCCTGCGGGTCGTGGCGCAGCTTGTCGAAGGCGATCAGCCTTGTGCCCAGGCCGAACGCCTCCTTCAGGTCGTGGGTGACCATGATCACGGTCATGCCGTGCTGCCGCCACAGCGGCTTCAGCAGGTCGTGCATCTGGGCGCGGGTGCCGAGGAAGGAACCGAGGTGATGTTGAGGTTGAGCGCCTCGAGCACGATCTGGTCGCCGTATTCGACCCAGACGTCGCGGACGGTGATGGCCCCTGGATCCGACCACCATGGATTCTAAGGTCGTCCAGGATCACTCTCATCCACTGATCGGCCCATGCTGGCAATGTCCTCCGTCAGGCTGTGCAGTTGCCGGCCCAATTCCGCGGCCAACACTTGGATGTGCGGGGCTGCGGCCCGATCGCGGTGGACGAACAGCCCGATCTCGCTGCCGGCCAGCCCCGGCTCCATCAGGGGCACGCAGACCAGCTCGCCGCGCCGCAGTTCGTCGACGAAGCCGGTCGGGGTGAAGAAGCCGATGCCGAGGCCGGAGCGCATCGCCGCCTTCATCACGGTCAGCGAATTCGACAGGATGCGGGCGCTGAACTGGGCGCCGCTGTGGATGAACTCGCTCTCCGACACCGCGTCCAGCAGCCAGGGGTCGTTCAGCATCACCACCGGATAGTCGGCGCATTGCGTCAGGGTGACGCCCGCGGCCGAGGCCAGCGGATGGTCCGGCCGCATGATCGCGCCCAGCGCCGTGCGCAGCCGGGCGGTCAGCTCGTAGCTGCGCTGGCGCCGATCGATGAACAGCAGCGCCATGTCCGGCCGGCCGGCCCGCATCTCCTCGACATGCTCGGCCGGGTCGGCGTCGATGACGCGGAACGAGATGTGCGGGTGCTGCGTGGCCACCGCCTCGATCGCCCGCGGCACCACCCGCACCAGCAGCGACGGGATCGCCACGATCCGCACCTCGCCATGCAGGTCGCCGGACAAGGCGGCGATGTCGCTGCAGGTGCGCTGCCATTCCGCCAGCGTGTGCCGGGCATGGCGCAGCAGATGCTCGCCGGCCGGGGTCAGGCGGACGCCATTGCCCCGCCGCTCGAACAGCGCCGCACCCATCTCCGCCTCCAGCTTCAGGATCTGCCGGTTGACGGCGGAGGAGGCGACGTTCAGCGCCTCCGCCGCCCGGCGGATCGAGCCCAGCCGCGCGACATGGTCGAGATAGCGCAGCACCACCGCATGCATGCCGGTCGCCCCCTGAAGCCCGTCCCCGGGTGATGCCGAAAAGGCATCACCTCGCGCGAAATTCTATTCTTCCGGCGTACGCCGCGGCACCCCTAAAGTTGCCGGATCCGAGCGCGGACGCGTCGCCCCAGGAAGCCACGACGAGCGACACCGCCAAGAGCCGCATCGGCAGGGAAGCTCCGGGTCCAACGCGACCCCGAAAAAGGAGATGGCTTCATGGCGACGACGCTCTCGGCCAGCCGGCGACAGCTGCTGAAGACCGGCATGGCGCTGGCCGGCGGGTTGGCCTGCCCCACGGTGATCCCCGGCCTGGCCCGGGCCGCGACCGGCACCCGCGCGGTGAACATGCAGCTCGGCTGGCTGGCGAACGACAACCAGCTGGGCGAGATCGTGGCCAAGCGCCTCGGCTATTTCGACGAGGAGAAGATCGACTTCGCGATCCAACCGGGCGGGCCCAGCATCGACGGCGTCGCCATCGTCGCCTCCGGCCGGTTCGAGATCGGCCAGGTTTCCTCCAGCCCCTCGCTGCTGCTGGCGGCGTCGCAGGGCATCCCGGTGAAATGCTTTGCCGTCGGGGCGCAGCAGCACCCCTACAGCTACTTCTCGCTGCCGGCGACGCCGATCCGCTCGCCGCAGGACATGGTGGGCAAGAAGGTCGGGGTGCAGGCCACCGGCCGGATCCTGCTGTCGGCCCTGCTACGCAAGCACGGTATCGCCGAAAGCGACGTCGAGGTCGTGGTGATCGGCGCCGACATGTCGCCGCTGCTGACCGGCCAGGTCGACTGCATCACCGGGTGGGAGACCAACCGCACCGCGCTGAAGGTGCTGGGCCCCGACATGATCACCATGCGGCTGTGGGACCAGGGCGTGCGGCTGTACGCCATGCCCTATTACGCCACCGCCGAGACCATCGAGGGCCAGGGCGACCTGCTGGCCGGCTTCCTGCGCGCCGCCGGCCGCGGCTGGCAGTACGCGCGCCAGAACCCGGAGCAGGCGGTCGACCTGTTCCTGCAGGAATATCCGGACGCGGTGCGCGAGGACGAGCTGGCGGCCTGCAAGACGCTGCTCGACTACGTCTTCACCGAGAAGACGAAGCAGGATGGCTGGGGCTGCTTCGACCCTGCGGTGTGGCAGGAGCAGATCGACCTCTATGCCGGGCTCGGCCAGTTCACCGCCGGCACGCCGGCGATCGACGCGGTGATGAGCACCGCGGTGCTGGACGCCACCCGCGGCAACCGCCCGAAGATCGGCTGAGGGGGGAGGCGTATCCATGCCCGCCATCGCCCTGGACCGCGCGGTCCGCATCGAGCCGCCCGCCGCTGCCCCGGCCGCGGAGCCCGCCATCCGCCTGGACCGGGTGACGGTCCGCTTCACCACCGAACGCGGCACCGTGACGGCGCTGGAGGGCATCGACCTGGCGGTCCGGCCCGGCGGCTTCGTCACCCTGCTGGGCCCGTCCGGCTGCGGCAAGTCCACCCTGCTGCGGGTGGTGGCCGACCTGATCCCGCCGACCAGCGGCACCGTCCGCGTGCTCGGCGGCAGCGCCTCGGCGGCGCGGGAGCGGCGCGACATCGGCTTCGTGTTCCAGGACCCGGCGCTGCTGCCCTGGCGCACGGCGTTGCAGAATGTCGAGCTGCCGCTCGAGGTCGGCCGCGCCCGCCCTGGCAAGCGCAGCCCGCGCGAGCTCCTGGACCTGGTCGGGCTGGGCGGGTGGGAGAACGCCTTCCCGCACGAGCTGTCGGGCGGCATGCGCCAGCGCGTCTCGATCGCCCGGGCCCTGGCCAACGACCCGAAGCTGCTGCTGATGGACGAGCCCTTCGGCGCGCTCGACGAGATCACCCGCGACCGGCTGAACGAGGAGTTGCTGCGGGTGTGGGAGGAGACGGGCACGACCATCCTGTTCGTCACCCATTCGATCTACGAAGCCGCCTTCCTGGGGCAGGAGGTGCTGCTGCTGGCCGCCCGGCCCGGCCGGGTGCGCGAGCTGGTGCCGGTCGACCTGCCGTCGCCCCGCCGCATCCCGGTGCGCGAGACCCGGGAATTCGTCGACCTCGCCGCCCGGCTGCGGCGCGTGCTGGAGGCCTGCTGATGGTCGCGCCCGCCACCGACACCTTGCCCATGGCCGGTGCCTTCGCCGAGGACGCCGAGGCCCAGGCCGCCTTCGCCGGGACGCAGCGCTTTCTGGCCTGGCGCCGCCGGCTGCTGCCGGTCCTGGCCGTGGCCGCGATCCTGGTGCTGTGGGAGATCGCGGTGCCGCTGCTCGGCATCAAGCCCTTCATCGCCCCGGCGCCCAGCGCGGTGGCCAAGGTGCTGGTCGCCAAATCCGGCATGCTGCTGTCGAACCTGCTGCCGACCGCGATCGAGGCGGTGCTGGGCTTCCTGCTGGGCAACGCCGCGGCGATCCTGATCGCCATCGCCTTCGTCTGGAAGCGGACGCTGGAGGAGGCGTTCTTCCCGGTGGCGGTGATGATCAACACCATCCCGGTGGTGGCCAAGGCGCCGATCCTGGTGCTGCTGCTGGGCAACGGCATGGAGCCGAAGATCGCCATCGCGGCGCTGATCTGCTTCTTCCCGACCCTGGTCAACATGACCCGCGGCCTGCGCGACGTCAGCCCGCAGCAGCTGGAGCTGATGCGCATCCTCTCGGCCTCGCCGCGCGAGGTCTTCGTCAAGCTGCGGCTGAAGAATGCGCTGCCCTACCTGTTCTCGGCGCTGAAGATCGCGGCGTCGACCGCGGTGATCGGCGCCATCGTCGGCGAATGGATCGGCGCCACCAAGGGCATCGGCGCGCTGATCATCCAGGCCACCTACAATTTCGACTCCCCGCTGCTCTACGCCACCATCGTCGTCGGCTCGGTGTTCTCGGCCACCTTCTTCGGCGTGATCAGCTGGGCCGAGCACCGCTTCCTGAAATGGAACGTCCGCGCCGCCTGACGCGCGGTCCCCTCCCGACCTCATTGCGGAGCCGTGAGCATGGCCACGATGCCTGACACCATTGTCGAACCCGAAGGCCGGATCCCGGTCGCGGCGCGCGCCGACCTCGTCGTCGTCGGCGGCGGGCCGGCCGGCATCTCCGCCGCCGTCGCCGCCGCCCGCAACGGCCTGTCGGTGATCCTGCTCGAACGCTACGCCTATCTCGGCGGCCTGGCCTCGGGCGGCATGGTCCTGGTGCTGGACGACATGAGCAACGGCGCCGAGATCAGCGTCCGCGGCCTGTGCGGCGAGATGATCGACCGGATGGAGCGGATCGGCCTGTGCGTGGCGCCGCCGGAGGCCGACCGCCGCTCGGACCCGGCGATGTGGCGGAAATGGTCGCGCTGGGGCGTGTTCGACTTCCACTCCCACATCAAGCCGCAGCCGATCTGCTACGCCGCCGCCTTCGACCCCGACGGCTACAAGCGCGTCGCCAACGACCTGGTGCGCGAGGCCGGGGTCACCCTGCGGCTGCACAGCTGGTTCTCGCGCGCCATCGTCGAGGACGGGCGCATCACCGGCGTGATCTGCGACAGCAAGGAAGGCCGCCACGCGATCATGGGGTCGGTGGTGATCGACGCCACCGGCGACCTCGACGTCGCCGCCTCGGCCGGCGCGCCCTTCATCCACGGCGCCTTCATCGTCACCACCGTGTTCCGCCTCGGCGGCGTCGACACCGCGGCGGCCGAGCGCTTCGAATACGAGGAGCCGGAGGCCTTCGCCGCGCTGGACCGCGAGGCCAAGCGGATCATGGGCGGGTCCTGGGACAAATGGTGGCTGAAGACGCCACTGGCCGGCGTGGTCTGGTGCAACTGCCCGCACATGGCCGGCTTCGACGGGCTGAAGGTTGACGACCTGACCCGCGCCGACTTCCAGGGCCGCGACCGGATCGCCGCGCTGCTCGCCTATATCAGGGAGAAGATGCCGGGCTTCGAGAACGCCTTCGTGGTCGATGTGGCGCCGCAGGTCGGCGTGCGCCAGAGCCGGCTGCTGGATGGCGTCCATGTCGTGTCGAAGGAGGACGTGACCCAGCGCCGCCACTTCGCCGACAGCATCGCCCGCGGCCGCGACTACTACACCCCCTACCGGTCGCTGCTGCCCCGCGACGTGTCGCAGCTGCTGGTCGCCGGCCGCCACTACTCCGCCACCTCGGCCGCCCAGCGCATCTCGCGCGAGATCCCGCCCTGCATGGCGATGGGCGAGGCCGCGGGCGTGGCGGCGGCGCTGGCGGTGCAGGCCGGCGTCGCGGTCGACCGGGTGGACGTGGCCCGGCTGCAGGCTACGCTGCGGGCCCAGGGGGCCGATCCGGGCGACCGGCCGGCGGCCAATGCGCAGGTGGCGGAAGCCGCGGAATAGGGGCGTGAGCAGCATGCAAAGCGACGGGATCCAGCCGCTGTCCGGCATCCGGGTGATCGACTTCTCCCAGGTCATGCTCGGCCCCAGCGCCACCCAGGTGCTGGCCGATTACGGCGCCGACGTGATCAAGATCGAGCGGCCGGGCGCCGGCGACCTGTCGCGCAGCTCGATCCCGGACGACCCGGACGGGCCGAACAACCCGGTGTTCCGCAGCCTGAACCGCAACAAGCGGTCGATCGCGCTGGACCTGCGCCAGGACGACGGCAAGCAGGTGGTCTACGAGCTGATCCGCGGCGCCGACATCGTCGTGAACAACTTCCGCGCCGGGGTGATGGAGCGGATGGGCTTCGGCTACGCCAGGCTGGCGGAGATCAACCCGCGCATCATCTGCGCCTTCGGCTCCGGCTTCGGCCAGGCCGGGCCGCTGGCCTACAAGGGCGGCCAGGACATCCTGGCCCAGGCCCTGTCCGGCGTGATGATGCGCAAGTGCAACGACGATGAGCCGCTGACCATCTACGCCACCTCGCTGTGCGACTACTCCGCCGGCATGCATCTGGTGCAGGCGATCCTGCTGGCGCTGCTGCAGCGGGAGAAGACCGGGCGCGGCCAGCAGGTCTCGGTGTCGCTGTTCGAATCCATGCTGGCGATGCAGATGCAGGAAGCGGCGATGTGGCTGCAGCGCGGCCGCGACTTCAGCTGGGGCGCCTATCCGCTGACCGGCGCCTTTCCCACCACCGACGGCGCTATCGTCCTGGTCGGTGCCTTCAAGGCCAACCCGCTGCGCGACATCTGCACCGCGCTGGGCCTGCCCGACCTGTCGGCCGATCCGCGTTATTCCGACTTCGCCGGCCAGGTGAAGCACAAGGCCGAGTTGCAGGCGCTGTTCCGCGAGCGCTTCGCCAGCAACACCACCGAGCACTGGCTGACCCGACTGGACGAGCAGGACCTGCTCTGCGCCCCGGTGCTGACGCTGTCCGACGCGCTGGTGCATGAGCAGACCAAGGCCAATGGCAGCGTGGTGTCGCATGAGCCGGGCGACCCGCTGGCGCTGATCGGCAGCCCGCTGACCATGGATCCGTCGGCCTTCCGCATCCGCCATGCCCCGCCGGCGCTGGGCGCGGACGGCGACGCCGTGCTGGCCGAGGCCGGCTTCCCGGCGTCGCGGATCCGGGCGCTGCGCGAGTCGGGGGTGCTGTCATGACGGTGCGCTTCACGGTCGAGGGCGAGATCGCCCGCGTCACGCTCGACCGGCCCGACCGGATGAATGCGGTCGACCGCGCGACCGAGCAGGAGCTGATCCGAATCTGGGAGACGATCGAGCGCGACCGCGCCATCCGCGCCGTGGTGCTGACCGGCGCCGGCGACCGCGCCTTCTGCACCGGCGCCGACATGAAGGACGGGTCGGGCGTCAGCGGGCTGGAATACTGGGCCGCGCCGCGCCCCGGCGGCTTCGGCGGCATCGCCCTGCGCGAGACCCTGGACATCCCGGTGATCGCCCGGGTCAACGGCCATGCGCTGGGCGGCGGCATGGAGATGGTGCTGGGCTGCGACATCGTCGTGGCCTCCGCCGGCGCCAGCTTCGGCCTGCCGGAGCCGCGGGTCGGCCGGCTGGCGCTGGATGGCGGCATCGCCCTGCTGGCCCGGCGCCTGTCCCATGTCCAGGCCATGGGCCTGCTGCTGACTGGCCGGCGCATCGGCGCCGACGAGGCGCTGCGGCTGGGCCTGGTCAACGAGGTGGCTGCGCCGGAGGCGCTGGATGCGGCGGTCGACCGCTGGGTGGCGGACATCCTGGCCAGCGCCCCGTTGTCGGTGCGGGCGATCAAGCAGATGGTGCGGGCCGGGGCCGGGCTGACCGCAGTGCAGGCCCAGGCGCTACGCCTACCCGCGCTGGTCGAGGCGCTACAATCCGCCGACCAGGAGGAGGGCGTGCGCGCCTTCCAGGAAAAGCGCCCGCCGCGCTGGCAGGGGCGGTGAGGGGGTGTCATGACCCATATCATCGCCTCGGCCTGCATCGACGTGAAGGACGGCGCCTGCCAGAAGGTGTGCCCGGTCGACAGCATCTATGAGGGCGGGCGGATGATGTACATCCATCCGGACGAATGCATCGACTGCGGCATCTGCCTCTCGGTCTGCCCGGTGCAGGCGATCTATGCCGATGACGAGCTGCCGGCGGCGGAGCGCGCCTTCCGCGCCGCCAATGCGGAGTTCTTCGGCCCCGCCGTCACCGGCTGGGGCGCGCCCGGCGGCGCCGACCCGGCGCATGTCAGCATCCTGGACCATCCAGAGGTCGCAGCACGTCGCCGCAGCACCGCCATCGTCGGCCGGGACCCATAGCGCCACAGGCGGTTGCATCTGTGCTGTCATCGCTTGCCGATGGCAGAGGACAACGCCGTGCGGACGATCTGCCAGGCGGCCTCGACCAGCCCGGCGGTGACTCGGCCGGCCGCCGGAGCGTCGCCGCGGTGGATGGCGTCGATCATCTGTTGGTTGGCTTCGATCGCGATCGCGGTCATTTCCGCCGACACGCCATAGGCCAGATGGCGGTAGCGCAGCGCCGGCCTCTGCACGATGGCGAGCAGGCGCTGCAGCACGGCGTTGCCCGAGGCTTCGTGCAGCGCCTCGGTCAGGGCGACATTGGCGTCGAAGCAGCGCTCGACGTCGCCCGCCTCCAGCGCCGACCGCATCGCCGCGAGGGCGACCGACAGCTCACCGGCGACCGCGACCGGGTTGGCCGACCGGGCCGCGCCCTCCGCCGCCAGCGCCTCCAGCTTGACCCGGCAGGAATAGATCTGGTCGAGATCGGCCAGCGACATCGGCGCCACCCGCACGCCCTGGCGCGGCCGGCGGATCACCAGGCCGGTGCCCTCCAGCAGCCGCAGCGCCTCGCGCACCGGCGACCGGCTGATGCCGTAGCGCTCGCACAGCTCCTCCTCCACCAGCTTGGCGCCGGGGGCCAGCTCGCGCAGGATGATCTTGCGCTCGAGGAAGGCGAGCACCGTCTGCGACAGCACCGGCCGGCGCGGGGTGCCGCTGTCTTCATCCAGGATGGCGGTCTCCATGGTCGCGGGTCAGAACCTCTGGATCTTGAGGCCGAGCACCTTCTCGGTCACCACCACGACCAGCAGCGTCATGACGATGCTGATGGTGGAGACGGCCGCGGCCTCCGGCGTGAAGTTCAGGCGAAGATAATCGAACAGCTGGATCGGCAGGGTCGAGGTCCCGACGTCCTTGAGCAGGAACGAGATCGCGAAGGTGTCGAAGGAGATGATGAAGGCGAACAGGCAGCCGCCGATCAGCCCCGGCTTGATCAGCGGCAGGGTAATCCGGACGAACACTCGCCACGGCCGGGCGCCCAGGCTGCGCGCCGCGAGTTCCCACGACCGGTCGAAGCCCTGCAGCGAGGCCGAGACGTTCATGAACACGAAGGGCAGGGTGATCAGCACATGGCCGGTGACCAGCGCCACCAGGTTCTTGGTGCCGATGCCGATCGCGTAGAAGAAGAACAGCAGCGCGATCGCCGTCAGGACCTCGGGCAGCAGCAGCGGCGCCAGCACGGCGATGCGGATCGCCTCCTTCGACCGGCCGGCATGGCGGGCGTGGTAGAGGGCGGCGGCGGTGCCGATCGCGGCGGAGACCACGGTCGCGACGGTGGCGACCTGCAGCGAGGTCCAGATCGCGGTGACGAACACCTCGTTGGCGAAGAACGCCTCGTACCAGCGCAGCGACAGGCCCTGCGGCGGGAAGGCCAGGAAGGCGCCGGCGCTGAAGGATGCGCCGACCACGACCAGGATCGGCGCCAGCAGGAAGGCGTAGACCAGCCCGCAGAAGATCGGGAACAGGATCGGCCGTCGCGGCTTCATGACGCCCACCGCATCCGCGTGGCCCGGGCGAACAGGACGACGCAGAGCCCGCCGGCGACGCTGAGCATCAGCGCCAGCGCCGAGCCCAGCGGCCATTGGAAGGCGTCGGTCAGCGTGTCAACCACGGTGAGGGTCATGGTCTTCACCCGCATGCCGCCGATCAGCACCGGGGTGACATAGGCGCTGAGCGCCAGCACGAAGACCAGGATGCAGCCGGACTGGATCCCGGGCAGGGCCAGCGGCAGCACGATGCGCCGGAACGCCACCCGCCTGGTGGCGCCGAGCGACCGCCCCGCCGCCTCCAGCGCCGGGTCGATGGTCTGCAGCGCCGCCATGACCGGCAGGATCATGAAGGGCAGGAAGACATGGGTCAGGGCGACGACGATGCCGAGCGTGTTGTACATCAGCGGCAGCGGCGCCAGGGTCAGGCCCAGCGACCGGACCGCCTTGTTGATGACGCCGTTGTTGCCGAGCAGGATGGTCCAGCCGAAGCTGCGGACCACGATCCCGACCAGGAGCGGCGACAGCACGATGCCGTACAGCACCGGGCGCCAGCGCGACCGGCTGCGGGCCAGCTGCCAGGCGACCGGGAAGCCGACCAGCAGCGTCGCCGCGGTGGTCAACAGCGCGATCCACAGCGTGCTGCCGAGCTGGCCCAGATAGTAGCCATCGGTCAGGGCGCGCTCGTAGTTGCCGAGCGTCAGCCCCGGTCCGTAGGGCGCGCCGGTGGCCGGCGGCCGGAAGCTCATCAGCACGATGTTGAGATAGGGCACCAGCAGGAACACGCCCAGCAGCACCGCTGCCGGCGCGATCAGCAGCCAGGTCCAGGATAGCCGTTTGCGGGTCATGGCGCCTCCGGGACGACCCAGAGTGGGGCGGCGGGCGGCCGCACCGCCACGCGCTGCCCCTCGGCGAAGCGGGTCTGGGTCAGGCTGTGGGCCTCGACATCGCTGCCGTCCGGCAGCCGGATGCGGTAATTGACCATGGCGCCCAGGTAATAGCGGCCCTCGACCACGCCCTCCGTCGCCGTGGTGCCGATGCCGGCGGGGGCGAGGGTGATCGCCTCCGGCCGCAGCAGGACCCTGACCGCGGCGCCCGGCGCGGTGCCGTCCAGCCCGTCGGCGGCGCAGTCGCCGAACACGGTGCGGATCTTCGCCTCGTCGCCAGTGGCCACGACGATGCCGGGCAGCAGGTTGGCCTGGCCGACGAAGCTGGCGACCCGGGCATCGGCCGGGCGTTCGTAGATCGCCTCGGGCGCGCCGGCCTGGGCGATGCGGCCGCCGAACATCACCACGACGCGGTCGGACATCGTCATCGCCTCGGCCTGGTCGTGGGTGACGTAGATGGTGGTGATGCCGACCCGCCGCTGCAGGTCGCGGATGAACACCCGCATCTCGTCGCGCAGCCGGGCGTCGAGATTGGCCAGCGGTTCGTCCAGCAGCAGGATGCTCGGCTCGATCACCAGCGCCCGGGCCAGGGCGACGCGCTGCTGCTGGCCGCCGCTCAGCTCGCGCGGATAGCGCTCTTCCATTCCGCGCAGCTGCACCATCTCCAGCACCCGGGCGACACGGGTTGCGATCTCGGCCCGGCTCACCTTCCGCATCTCCAGCCCGAAGGCCAGGTTGCGGGCAACGGTCATGTGCGGGAACAGGGCGTAGGACTGGAACACCATGCCGATGTCCCGCCGCTCCGGCGGCAGGGCCGAGACGTCGCGCCCGTCGAAGGCGATGCTGCCGTGCTCGGCCTCCTCGAAACCGGCGATCAGCTTCAGCGTGGTGGTCTTGCCGCAGCCCGATGGGCCCAGCAGCGAGACGAACTCGCCGCTCGCGATCGACAGCGACAGCCGGTCGACCGCGCGGGCCGCGCCGAAGCTGCGGGTCAGCCCTGAAATGACGACTTCGGTCACTGGAAGGTCCGGTTCCAGCGTTCCGTCATCTCGGTGGCATTGGCGTTCACCCAATCCCAGTCCCAGGCGAGGATGCGGCTCATCTGCTCGCCATAGACCGGCACGTCGGCGCGCAGATCCTCCGGCACCTCGACCGTGCGGTTGACCGGGGAGACGAAGAACTCCCGCGCCAGCATCAGCTGCGTCTCCGGCGACAGGATGAAGTCGATGTATTTGTAGGCCAGCTCTCGCGCCGGGGCGTTGGCGCAGATGCTGAAGGTCTGGTCCCACATCAGCAGGCCTTCCTCCGGCACGATGCAGTCGACCGGCAGCCCCTGGTGCTTCAGCCGCGCGATCTCGCCGAAATCATAGGGCGCGACCACGATCTCGCCGGTCGACATCAGGGTCGACATGTTGAAGTCGGTCTGCAGCACGGGCGCCAGCTCCCCCAGCTTCTCATAGGCCTTGTCCAGGTCATGCGGGCCGCTGCCGAACAGCTTGCCGGTCAGCATGACCATCGCCTTGCCGGCCGAGTTGACAATGTTGTAGAGGCCGATGCGGCCCTGGAACTCCGGGTTGGTCCACAGGTCCTTCCAGGATTTCGGCGGGGTCTGGACCAGGTCGGTGCGGTAGCCGAGACCCAGCGGCGAGATCATGCCGACCGCGGCCCAGCCGTCGCCGGTCTGGGCGATCGGGTACAGATCCTTGTAGTGGGGCACCAGCGAGAGGTCGAACTTCTCGAAATATCCCTCCTTGCGCAGCAGCGAGGCGAAGACCTCGTTCATCATCACCATGGAATAGGGCGGCTGGTCCTTGCCGGCCGCCCGCAGGGTCGAGGTGAAGGTGCGGCCGAAGCCGATGTCGAGCTTGGTCTTGGCGCCGGTCGAGGTCTCGAAGGCAGGCACCAGGCTCTTGCGCCAGAACGCCTCCCAGACTCCGCCATAGGTGGTGATCACCAGCTCCTGCGCCGCGGCCGCCAGGGCCGGGAAACGCAGCATGGCCGGACCCATCAGGGCCGCGCATGCCATGACAACCTGCCGTCGAGTGGGCTGCATGTCTCAATCTCCGCTGTTCGTGGCCTCGCTGTGGACCGCCGACCCGGGCGGCGCCTCCCCATGGGACCTCTGCCGGGTCCCTTGGCGTTCTCAGGACGCCTTCTTGCGGTACTCGTAGTTCTTGTTCAGCCGGTCGAGCAGATAGTCGCCGTAGCGCACCGGCGGCTGCCGCGGCGCCTCGCCCGGCGCCAGCAGGGCGGCGGGGCAGTCGACCACGGTGTCCATCGACGGATCGTAGAAGAAGGGCTGCGAATAGCGCTCGCGGCCGCTCAGGTTCAGCACCCGGTGTGGGGTCGAGGCGAAGCGGTCGTTCGACCAGCGCGCCAGGATGTCGCCGACATTCATCACGAAGGTGTTCGGGATCGGCGGCGCCGGGATCCAGTCGCCGGCGCGGTTGCGGACCTCCAGCCCGCCCACCGAATCCTGCGCCAGCAGGGTGATGAAGCCGTAATCGGTGTGCGGGGCCGACCCGAACAGCCCCTCCTCACGCTGCTGCTCGGGATAGTGCAGCAGGCGCAGGAACAGGGTCGGGCGGTCGAAATGGGGCAGGAAATAGGTCGGCGGCAGGCTCAGCGCCTCGGCGATCGCCACCGCCATGTCGCGGCCCAGGGTCGACATCGCCTGCATGTAGTCGAGCGCCGCCTGCCGCAGCTCCGGGATCTCCGCCGGCCACTGGTTCGGGCCCTGCAGCGGCTCACCCAGCGCCGGGTCGCCGTCGGCCAGGTCGTGCATCACCATCAGCGATTCGCTCTGGTTCGGCTTGGTGACCGTGGCGACGGAGGAGGTGACGATGGTCGACGTGCTGAACGGCATGTAGCCGCGATGCGCGCCGTTCATCCGGATGCGCAGCTTGGCCTCGGCCGGCAGGTCGTGGAACTGCACCGACAGCCGGTGCAGCCGCTCGCCCAGCTCCGGCGGCACGCCGTGATCGGCGAGATAGACGAAGCCGATGGTCTCCAGCGTCCGGCGCAGCTCGGCCACCGTGCCGGCCCGGTCCTCAAGCCTGGCGCCGCCGCGCAGCGGCGACACGTCGAGCACCGGGATGTTCGAGAATTCTCCCCGACCCATGCGCAAGCTCCCCTGTTTGGGATATCTGTATACAGAAACTCATTTCTGTATACATTTTTCTGAAGAACGAGGAGGCAGGTTTGACCGAAGCCATCATCATCGACACCGATCCGGGGCAGGACGACGCCTTCGCCATCCTGCTGGCGCTGGCGTCGCCGGAACTCGAGGTGCTCGGCCTCACCACCGTCGCCGGCAATGTCCCGGTCGCGGTCACCGCCGCGAACGCCCGGCGGGTGGTGGAACTGGCGGGCCGGCCGGAGATCCCGGTGCGGGCCGGCTGCGAACGGCCGCTGCTGCGCCCCGCCCGCTTCGCCGAGGAGGTGCACGGCAAAACCGGCCTGGACGGCTGGGACTTTCCGGCCCCGGCGCGGCCGCCGGAACCGGGCCACGCGGTCGACTGGATGGTCGAGACGCTGCTGGCCCGGCCCGACGGCGCCACCACCCTGGTGCCGATCGGCCCCCTGACCAATGTCGCGATGGCTTTGCGCCGCTGCCCGGCGATCGCCCGCAAGATCCGCCGCATCGTGCTGATGGGCGGCGGCTTCTTTCAGGGCGGCAACATGTCCCCGGCGGCGGAGTTCAACATCCTGGTCGACCCTGACGCCGCCGCCATCGTGTTCGGCGCCGGCATTGACCTGGTCGCCGTGCCGATCGACTGCACCTATGCGGCGCCGACGCCGGAGAGTTGGATCGCCGACCTGGCGGCGCTGGGCACGCAAGTCGGCGCCGCCGGCGCCGGGATGATGCGGTTCTTCCAGCGCTTCGGGAACGAGAAGTACGGCACCGCCACCCGGCCGCTGCACGACGCGCTGGCGGTCGGCTATCTGCTGTGGCCGGAGCTGTTCACCGGCCGGCGCTGCAATGTCGAGATCGAGACGGCGTCGCTGCTGACCCTCGGCATGACCGTGGTCGATTGGTGGGGCATCTCCGGACGCCCGGCCAATGGCCTGTGGCTGACGGGGTGCGACGCGCCCGTCTTCTACGGGCGGATGCTGGAGCGCCTGGCCCGGCTGGGCTGATGGCAGCATAGCGGTAGGGCGCTGGCATGCCTTTCAATGGCCCTTCTGTCGGAGTCAGCTCAGCCCTTATCAGAGCGGCGGCAGTGATGTTGCGGGCGGCACAGGGGATCCGCCGTCCGTTGTCTGGCGTCGGGTCCCAAGCTGATCGTCTTCGCCAGCGCGCTGCGCTGCTTGCTCAGAACGCTTCGACGCCCAAGGCGAAGATGTAGCCGACGCCGCGTTCCGCCCGGATGGGCTTCAGGAGAGACCGATCGCTCTCGAGCTTGCGACGCAGCCGCGTCACCGTCACGTCGATGGCGCGGTCGGTCACATCCTCATGCTTCCGCGTCGCCTGGAGCAGGAACTCCCGCGACAGGGGAAGTTGCGGGTGTTCGAGCAGGGCCACCAGCAGCGCGTACTCGCCCCGGGTCAGCTCGACCTCGGCCCCGCTCGGGTCGGACAGCCGTCGGCCGTGGCAATCGAGGCGCCAGCCGCCGAATCGAAAGCCTCTGCGCTTGATCGCCGCCTGTGGCGCGGGGGGGCCGGGATCCCGCCGCCGCAGGATGGTGCGGATCCGGGCGAGGAGCTCCCGCAGCACGACGGGCTTCACGACGTAGTCGTCGGCCCCGAGATCCAGCCCTGCGACCCGGTGCACCTCACCGCCCAGATCGTCCGACACCAGGATGACCGGAATGTCGCAATGGGCCCGGATGGCGCGAAGGCGCTCGAATTCGTCCCCGTTCCCCGGCTGGAGCACCAGGACGATCAGGCTGGGCGGAGGCCCGCTGGACCGGTGCCGGACCTCATGCGGATCCGAGACGGTGACCGTCATGCCGCCGCCGTCCCGCAGGAACGACGAGATCGCGCTGCGCGTCTCGGATTCCTGATCGACGACGAGAACATGGCGTTTGGCCGCGAACTCTTTGCTGATCGCTTCCATGGAAGAGTCTGTATTTTCTACTTGTGACGCGACCACCATCAGATGGTGCGCAGGAAACCGGAAATCCCGGCCGCCACGCGATGGGCAGCCTTGCGTTGCGGAATATGGCCGGCCTCTTGAGCACCACGCGCCGATACCCCCGGCTTGCAGCCCACCGGGGTTGATGGGATGGTCGCAGCGGGTCAGGAGGCGAGCATGTCCGAATTCCAGGCACTGGTGCTGCGCGAGGCGGGCGAGGGCAAGGTCGAGTCCCGGGTCGAGACCGTCTCCGATGCGGCACTGCCCGAAGGCGACGTGACCGTCGCGGTCGAGCATTCGACCCTGAACTACAAGGACGGCATGGTCCTGCAGGGACTCGGGCGACTGGTCCGGCGCTACCCGCATGTCCCGGGCGTGGATTTCGCCGGCACGGTCGAGCGCTCGGACACGCCGCGGTTCAAGCCGGGCGACAAGGTGATCCTCACCGGCTGGCGGGTCGGTGAGCTGCACTGGGGCGGCTACGCGCAGCGGGCCCAGGTCAAGGCCGACTGGCTGGTGCCGCTGCCGGACGGGTTGACCACCGAACAGGCCATGATCGTCGGCACCGCCGGCTTCACCGCCATGCTCGCGGTCATGGCGCTGGAGCGGCACGGCCTGCGGCCGGGCGATGGCGAGGTGCTGGTCACCGGCGCGGCCGGCGGGGTCGGCAGCGTGGCCACCGCCCTGCTGCACCGGCTCGGCCACCGGGTGGTCGCCTCCACCGGCCGGCCGGCCGAGCATGGCTACCTCACCGATCTCGGCGCGGCCTCGATCATCGACCGGGCGGTGCTCGCCACCAGTTCGGCCCGGCCGCTCGACAGCGAGCGCTGGGCCGGCGCGATCGACGCGGTGGGCGGCACGACGCTGGCGACGCTGCTGACCCAGCTGCGCCACCGCGCCTCCGTCGCCGCGGTCGGCAATGCCGGCGGCATCGAGCTGAAGGCGACGGTGCTGCCGTTCCTGCTGCGCGGCGTGAACCTGCTCGGCATCGATTCGGTGCTGTCGCCGCGGGAGGAGCGCGAGGAGGCCTGGCGCCGCATCGCGCAGGAGCTGCCGCTGGCCAAGCTGGCGGCCATGACCCGCCGCGCCCGCCTGGCCGACCTGCCGGCGCTGGGACAACAGATCCTGCAGGGCGGGGTGCGCGGCCGCATCGTGGTCGACGTCAACGCCTGAAGCGGGCCGGGTGACTTCTGTCTTCCGATAGGATTGACGGCCGAAAACGGCTGCGGCACCGTCAGCAGGACATCGCGGGGCGTCGCACCCGCCGCGGCGGCCAGTCGCCTGATCCCGTCCTTCGCAGTGGAGGGTCCGCTTTGACCAAGCGCGTTCTGCGTGCCGGCCTGCTGGGGGCGGGGACGATCGCCACCGCGTCGGGCGGCTTCCTGCCCGGGATGACCCGCATCCCCGAACTGGTGACCACCGTCGCGATCGCCGATCCGGTGCCGGGCCGGGCGGCCCAGGTGGCGCGCGATCATGGCATCCCCCACGCCCATGCCGGGCTGGACGAGATGCTGGAGCGCACGGATCTCGACCTCGTGGTCAACCTGACCCCGATCCCGCTGCACTACGCCACCTCGCGTCGGATCCTGGAGGCCGGAAAGCACCTGGTGCTGGAGAAGCCGCTGGCGGGCACGCTGGAGGAGGCGGACGAGCTGATCGCCATCGCGGCGGCGCAGCGCCTCAGGATCGTCGTCGCCCCGCCCAACATGCTGTACCAGAACCGGGTCGAGGCGAAGCGGCTGATCGCCGAGGGCGCCATCGGCAAGCCCTGCTTCGCCCGGGTCCGCGGCTCCCATGGCGGGCCGGCCTCCGGCGCCTGGCCGCTGGATCCGACCTGGTTCTACCAGCAGGGCTCCGGCCCGCTGCTCGACATGGGCGTCTACGGCATCCACGACATCACCGGGCTGCTGGGGCCGGCCAAGCGCGTCACCGCCTTCTCCGGCATCACCGAACCGCGGCGCCAGGTCCGCGCCGGTCCCTTCGCCGGGCTGGAGATCGAGGTCACCGCCGACGACAACACGCTGATGATGCTGGATTTTGGCGGGTCGACCTTCGCCGTGGTCGACGGCACCTACAACGTCAACGCCGCCCGCAGCCCGCATGTCGAGATCTTCGGCCGAGCGGGGACGCTGAACCTCTACAACCACCACGGCAAGCCCGACGTGCCGCCGCTGGAGCTGTTCCGCCTCGGCGCCGCGCCGGCGGAGGATGGCTGGACCACGCCGCGCCAACCGCCCGTCGCCGGCGACCTCAACGACCAGTGGCAGCAGCTGCAGCGCGCCCTGCTGGTCAAGCACCTGGCGGAATGCGTGATCGAGGACAGGCAGCCGGTGCTGAGCGCCGAGCACGCCCGCCACGCGCTGGAAATCATGGTGAAGAGCATCGAATCCGCCCGCACCGGGATGGCGATCGAGCTGCGCACCACGTTCTGAACCATCGGCCGGCCACGTCGCCGGACCAACAGGGAGGACAGGCATGGACGCCTTCGGCATCGCGGGCTGGCTCTACCACCAGCCGATCCTGCACCAGAAGACCATGACGCAGCTGGACCTGCCGGCCGCCAGCCGCCAGGCGGGCGTCGACATCGTCGAGCTGTGCTCGGCCTTCTTCCCGAGCCAGACCGCAGCCTATCTCAACGACCTCAGGCGGGCGATCCGCGACGCCGGGGTCAGCGTCCGCAACATCGCCGTCGACATGGGCGACATCTCGTCGGCGGATGCCGACCGGCGGCGCACCGACCTGGAGGCGCTGAAGCAGTGGTTCCACGTCGCCCGGGCGATCGGGGCCGAGGCGATCCGGGTCAACAGCGGCGGCAGCGAGCCGACCACGGCCGGCGAGCTGGCCCGCATCGTCGAAGGCTACCAGGAGCTGGCCGCCGAGGCCGAGCACGTCGGCGTCCATCTGCTGATCGAGAACCATGGCGGCGCTTCCTTCGATCCTGGGCATATCAAGGGCATCCTGGATGCGGTCGGCTCTCCCCGGCTCGGCACTTGCCCGGACACCGGCAATTTCGTCGGCGGCACCTGGCGCGACGGCATCCGGGTAATGGCGCCGGTCGCCTTCACCTGCCACGTCAAGGTCTCGGCCTACACCGCCGACGGGCTGCAGCCGCGCATCGGCCATGACGGCCGCGACCGCAGCGCCGACCTCAAGGCCATCCTGCGCACGCTGAAGGACTCCGGCTACCGCGGCCCGCTGTGCATCGAGGCCGGCGTCGACGGCGACGAGACCGAAAGCGCCCGCGGCGCCATCCGCTATGTGCGCGAGCTGCTTGAGGCGATCTGACGCCCCGCCGGCCCGGCAGTTCCGCCGCCGCCGCATCCGGCCTATAGTGCGACAGGCAAGCCCATGGCCGGGAGCGGAGAGTGGACGGGTTCGGCGTCGGCGAGACGCACGGCATCCTCCTGCGCGAGGAGAATGAGACCCTCGCGTCGAGCGGTCCGCTCGGCTGGCGGTCGGTGTTCACCTCGGTGCAGCGTGAGCAGCCCTTCGAGGATGCCTACAAGGCCCTGCCGGACCACCTGATCATCCTGCATCTCGACGGCTATGTCCGGGTCGACCGCTGGCTCGGCATCAGCCGGGAAAGCCGGATGATCGCGCCCGGCGGCGTGTTCATGGTGCCCGGCGGGGTGGATTTCCGCGTCCGCCTCAACGACCCGCTGACCACCGCGCATTTCTACATCCGCCACGCGGTCCTGGCCGAGGTGGCGCAGGACCTCTACAAGGGCGACCCCGACCGGCTGGAACTCCTGCCGCGGATCGGCGATGTCGACCCGCTGATCGAGCGGCTGATCCTGTCGCTGCGCGACGAGATCCAGGCGCCCAGCGCCTTCGGCGAGACCCTGGTCGACTACACCGCCCGGCTGATCGGCGCCCGGCTGATCCGCAACCATTCCGCCAACGAGGCCAAGGTGCGGCTGGAGGTGGCGGCGCCCAGCGACCTGCAGCGCAAGATCGCCCGCGTCACCGAATTCGTGCAGTCGAACCTGCACCGCTCGATCCAGCTCGAGGACATGGCGGCGGTGCTGGATCTCAGCGTGTCCCAGCTCTCCGCCCTGTTCCGCAAGGGGCTGGGCCAGCCGCCGCACCGTTTCCTGCTGAACCTGCGCGTCGCCCGCGCCCGCGAGCTGCTGGCCACCGGCGACCTGCCGATCGTCGAGATCGCCCTGGCCTGCGGCTTCTCGCACCAGGAGCACATGACCCGAATGTTCCGCCGCGAGATCGGCGTGACCCCGGGCGCGTATCGCCGGTCGATCGGCTGAGGGGCGGTCGCCGTCTCACTATCTGTCATTGCCCGGCTTGACCGGGCAATCCAGGGGCCACCAAGAGCCGCTCTGGCCGCCCCTGGATGCCACGGTCAAGCCGTGGCATGACAAAAAAGGGGTGGCGGCGTCCACCCAATCCCCACACCCCACCACCGTTTCGTGCAGCCCGCACAAGCGATCCGTGCAGGAATCGCGTGCCCTGTCCGGCGCAGCCTCCCCTTCGTGGCAATGCAGCCTCCAGCTGCGCCGAACCGGAGAAGACCGCCGCCATGCAGGGATTCGTCTACCAGGCACAGCCGGCGCGGGTGGTGTTCGGCCACGGCACCTTCCGCCAGCTGCCGGAGGAGGTGGCGCGGCTCGGCCTCGAGCGGGCGTTGGTGCTGGCGACGCCGCAGCAGGCGCAGGAGGCGGAGCGGATCGCCGCCACCCTCGGCGGCCGCTCGGTCGGCACCTTCTCCGAAGCCACCATGCACACCCCGGTCGAGGTCACCGAACGGGCGATGAAGGTGGTGGCGGCGCGCGGCGCGGACGGGGTGATCGCCGTCGGCGGCGGCTCCACCACCGGGCTCGGCAAGGCCATCGCGCTGCGCTCCGACCTGCCGCAGATCGTGGTGCCCACCACCTATGCCGGGTCGGAGATGACGCCGATCCTGGGCGAGACGGTGGCCGGGCGGAAGACCACCCAGGTGTCGCCCAAGATCCTGCCCGAGGTGGTGATCTACGACGTCGACCTGACCCTGACCCTGCCCGTCGGCCTGTCCGGCACCTCGGGCATCAACGCCATCGCTCATGCGGTCGAAGGCCTCTATGCCAAGGAGGCCAACCCGATCGTCTCGCTGATGGCGGAGGAGGGCATCCGCGCCCTGGCCTGCGCTCTGCCGAAGATCGCGCAGGATCCGCTCGACCGCGCCGCCCGCAGCGACGCGCTGTACGGCGCCTTCCTGTGCGGCGCGGTGCTGGGGGCGGTCGGCATGGCGCTGCACCACAAGCTCTGCCACACGCTGGGCGGCAGCTTCGACCTGCCACATGCCGAGACCCACACCATCGTCCTGCCGCACGCCCTGGCCTACAACGCCGCCGCCGCGCCGCAGGCGGTGGCCCGGGTCGGCCGGGCGCTGGGCGCCGGGAACGCGCCGCTGGCGCTGTACGAGCTGGCCGGCGCGGTCGGGGCGCCGCGGGCCCTGCGCGACCTCGGCATGCCCGAATCCGGCATCGCCGAGGCGGCGGAGATCGCCCTGGCCAACCCCTACTGGAACCCGGCGCCGCTCGACCGCGGCCGGATCGAGGCGCTGATCCGCCGGGCCTGGGAAGGATCACCGCCGGCCTGACCATGCGGACCAACGAACACGACAGGGAGGACACCATGAACCGCGTCACAAGCGGCCGCATGTCCCGCCGGGACCTGCTGAAGACATCCGCCGCCATCGGCTTCGCCGGATCGACCGGGCTGTTCGCCCCGGCCCTGCGCGCCGCCCAGACCATCAAGCTCGGCTATGTCAGCCCGCGCAGCGGCCCGCTGGCCGCCTTCGGCGAGGCCGACGACTTCGTCATCCGCGGCTTCCTCGACACGGTGAAGGGCGGGCTCGACCTCGGCGGCAGCCACTACACGGTCGAGGTCGTGGTCAAGGACAGCCAGTCCAACCCCAATCGGGCGGCGGAGGTGACCAAGGAGCTGATCGTCACCGACGAGGTCGACATGGTCCTGGTGTCCTCGACGCCGGAGACCACCAACCCGGTGGCGACCCAATGCGAGATCGAGGAGGTGCCCTGTATCTCCACCGTCGCGCCGTGGCAGCCCTATTTCATCGGCCGCCAGGGCAACCCGGGCGACCCGGCCTCGTGGAAACCGTTCGCCAGCACCTTCCACTTCTTCTGGGGGCTGGAGGACGTGATCGCCGTCTTCACCAACATGTGGGGCCAGGTGCAGACCAACAAATCGGTCGGCGCGCTGTTTCCCAATGACGGCGACGGCAATGCCTGGGGCGACACCACCGTCGGCTTCCCGCCGGTGCTGTCCAAGCAGGGCTACAAGCCGACCGATCCCGGCCGCTACCAGAACCTGACCGACGACTTCTCGGCCCAGATCTCGGCCTTCCGCGCCGCCGAGGCCGAGATCCTGACCGGCGTGGTCATCCCGCCCGACTTCACCACCTTCTGGACCCAGGCCAGCCAGCGCGGCTTCCGGCCGAAGGTCGCCTCGGTGGGCAAGGCGCTCTTGTTCCCGGTCGCGCTCGAGGCGCTGGGCAAGGCCGGCCACAACCTGTCCTCCGAGGTGTGGTGGACGCCGACCCACCCGTTCAAGTCGTCGCTCACTGGCGCCCCGGCTTCGGCCTTCGGCGACGCCTACCAGCAGGCGACGGGCAAGCCCTGGACCCAGCCGATCGGCTTCGCCCATGCGCTGTTCGAACTGGCGGTCGACGCGCTGAAGCGCTCCGCCGACCCCAAGGACCCGGCGGCCAACGTCGCCGCGATCGGCGCCGCCGACCTGCAGACCCTGGTCGGGCCGATCAGGTTCGGCCAGGACAATGTGCCGCCCTTCGCCCGCAAGAACGTGGCCAAGACCCCGCTGGTCGGCGGCCAGTGGCGGCTGGGCGCCGATGGCAAGTACCAGATCGTGGTCACCGACAACCAGACGGCGCCCCAGATCCCGGCCGCCGGCCGGATGGAAGCGATCGCCTGAAGGGGCCGCGACCGTGCTTCTCGCCCTCCAGGACCTGCACAAGGCCTATGGCTCGCTGGTGGTCACCGACGGCGTGTCGCTGTCGGTGACCCAGGGTGAGGCGCTGGGCGTGATCGGCCCCAACGGCGCCGGCAAGACCACGCTGTTCGGCCTGATCACCGGCGCGGTGCGGCCGGATGCCGGCAGCATCCGGCTGGACGGGCAGGACATCACCGCGCTGCCGGCGGCGCAGCGCTGCCTGGCCGGGATCTGCCGGTCGCACCAGATCCCGCACCCGTTCGAGAAGCTGACGGTGTTCGAGAACCTGCTGGTCGGCGCCTGCTTCGGCCGCCGGATGCGCGAGGCCGACGCGGCGGACTGGTGCGCCGAGGTGCTGGAGCTGACCGGCCTGCTGCCCAAGGCCAACCGTCTCGGCGGGTCGCTGACCCTGCTCGACCGCAAGCGGCTGGAGCTGGCGCGGGCGCTGGCGACGCGGCCGCGGCTGCTGCTGCTGGACGAGATCGCCGGCGGCCTGACCGAAGCCGAATGCCAGGCGCTGGTCGGCACCGTCGCCGCCATCCACCGCGGCGGCACCACCATCATCTGGATCGAGCACATCGTGCACGCGCTGTTGGCCGTGGTCGGCCGCCTGACCGTGCTGAATTTCGGCCGCAAGATCGCCGAGGGCGAGGCCCGCGGCGTGATGGACCTCGCCGAGGTGCGCGAGATCTATCTCGGCTCGCCGGTCTAGGGGCGCGCGCCATGGCCCTGCTCGACATCCACACCCTCGACGCCTTCTACGGCGACTTCCAGGCGCTGTTCGGCCTGGACCTCGCGGTCGAGGCGGGCGAGACCCTGGCCATCATCGGCGCCAACGGCGCCGGCAAGTCGACCCTGCTGAAGGCCATCACCGGGCTGGTCCCGGCGGCGCGCGAGGCGATCTGCTTCGCCGGCCAGGCGATCGGCGGGCTGCCGGCCGCGGCGATCATGAAGCACGGCATCGCCATGGTGCCCGAGGGGCGCAAGCTGTTCCCGTCGCTGACGGTGGAGGAGAACCTGCTGATCGGCGGCTGGGGTCGGCGCGGATCCGGCCGCTGGACGCTCGATGCGGTCTACGGGCTGTTCCCGGTGCTCGGCGAACGCCGCCGCAACCCCGGCACCGCCCTGTCCGGCGGGCAGCAGCAGATGGCGGCGATCGGCCGGGCGCTGATGTCGAACCCGGCGCTGCTGCTGTGCGACGAGATCTCGCTGGGCCTGGCGCCGATCGTGATCCGCGACATCTATGCCGCCCTGCCGGCGATCCGGGCCGAAGGCACCGCGGTGGTACTGGTCGAGCAGGACATCGTCCAGGCCCTGGCCGTCGCCGACCGGGTGGTCTGCCTGCAGGAAGGCCGGGCGACGCTGGAAGGCCGGCCGGCCGACCTCACCCGCGCCGCCATCCAGGCGGCCTATTTCGGCCAACCCGGCGTTGCGGCGTGAGGCGGCGATGATCCAGACCCTGCTCGACATCGTGATCCAGGGCACCCTGCTCGGCGGGCTCTACGCCCTGTTCGCCGCCGGGCTGTCGCTGATCTTCGGCGTGATGCGGCTGGTCAACCTGGCCCATGGCGACCTGATCGTGCTGGCCGCCTTCCTGATCCTCGGCCTGACCCGGTGGCTCGGGCTGGACCTGGTGCCGGCGGCGCTGCTGGCCCTGCCGGTGATGTTCGCGGTCGGCTATGTGCTGCAGCGCGGCGTGTTCGACGCGGTGCTGGGCCAGGGCATCCTGCCGCCGCTGCTGACCACCTTCGGCCTGTCGATCATCCTGCAGAACGGCCTGCTGGAGGGCTTCTCGGCCGACAGCCAGCGCCTGGCCGCGGGCGCGCTGGAGACGGCGTCGCTGCCGCTCGGCGGGGGCCTCGCCGTCGGCGTGCTGCCGCTGATCACCTTCGCCGCGGCGGTGCTGGTGATCCTCGGGCTCAACGCCATCTTCTATGCCACGCCGCTGGGCCGCGCCTTCCGCGCCGTATCGGACGACCCGGTGACGGCGCAGCTGATGGGCATCGACCACCGCCGGCTGTTCGGCCTGGCCATGGGCCTGGCCCTGGTGGTCGCCACCATCGCCGCGCTGTTCTTCGGCATCCGCGCCAATTTCGACCCGACCATCGGTCCGGCCCGGCTGATCTTCGCCTTCGAGGCGGTGATCATCGGCGGGCTGGGCAGCCTGTGGGGCACGCTGGCCGGCGGCGTGGTGCTGGGCATCGCCCAGGCGCTGGGCGCCGCGATCGACCCGGAATGGCAGATCCTGGCCGGCCATGTCGCCTTCCTGGCCGTCCTGGTGGTCCGGCCGCGCGGCCTCTTCCCGCGCGCCGGGGATTGAGGAGGGGCATCATGTCGCTGCTGACGCAGGATGCCCCGCTTCCCGCCGCCCCCCGGGCCCGCTGGCGCGTCGCCACCCGGACCCGGCTGTCGACCGTCGCCGGCATCGCCGCGCTGGTGATCGTCGCCGGGCTGGCCGCGCTGCCGCTGGTCGCCGGGCGCGGGCTGCTGCAGGACCTGTTCTTCGTCTTCACCATGCTGGCCCTGGCCCAGTGCTGGAACCTGCTGGCGGGCTATGCCGGGCTGGTCTCGGTCGGGCAGCAGGCCTATGTCGGGCTCGGCGCCTATCTGCTGTTCGGCTTCACCGTCGCCGCCGGCATCGACCCGATCGTGGCGATCCCCTTGGCCGGGCTGGCCGCTGCCGTCATCGCCATCCCCACCGCCTTCGTCGTGTTCCGCCTGCGCGGCGCCTATTTCGCCATCGGCACCTGGGTGGTGGCCGAGGTGTTCCGGCTGGTTGCGGCCCAGGTCAAGGCGCTGGGCGGCGGCACCGGCATGTCACTGCCGCGCGAGGCCACCAATGACAGCTGGGTGGTGCAGGCGACCGCCGAGCTGCTGGGCATCCGCGCCGCCGCCGCCCGCGACGTCGCCAGCTACTGGCTGGCGCTGCTGGTCGCCGCCGGCACCGTCGTCTTCGTCTATGCCCTGCTGCGCTCGCGCCGCGGCCTGGCCCTGGCGGCGATCCGCGACAGCGAGCCCGCGGCCCTGTCGGTCGGGGTCGACGCCTTCCGCACCAAGGTCTGGATCTATCTGGTCGCCGCCTTCGGCACCGGGCTGACCGGGGCGCTGATCTACTTCCAGAAGGCGCGGATCTCGCCCGACGCCGCCTTCTCGGTGCTCGACTGGACCGCCTATGTCCTGTTCATCGTGGTGATCGGCGGCATCGGCACCATCGAGGGCCCGATCGTCGGGGTCATCGTCTTCGCCCTGCTGCAGGCCCAGCTGGCCGATCTCGGCAGCTGGTACCTGATGCTGCTGGGGCTGATCGCCATCCTGGTCATGCGGCTGTTCCCCAAGGGGCTGTGGGGCAGCGTCGCCGACCGCTTCGACCTGCATCTGTTCCCGATCCGTCGCCGCCTGGTGCTGCCCGCGGCCGCAGCGGCGACGCCGTCAGAAAAAGAGCAAGGAGGAACGCCATGATTGAGACCGATGTCCTGATCGTCGGGTCCGGCCCCGCCGGCTCCGCCACCGCGCTGGCGCTGTCGACCTACGGCATCCGCAACATGGTGGTGACCAAGTACCGCTGGCTGGCCGACACGCCGCGCGCCCACATCACCAACCAGCGCACCATGGAGGTGCTGCGCGACCTCGGCATCGAGGACGAGGTCAACCAGAAGCGCGCCCACCAGGACCTGATGGGCAACAACGTGTTCTGCACCTCGCTGGCGGGGGAGGAGATCGGGCGGCTCTATTCCTGGGGCAACCATCCCAACCGGATGGCCGACTACACCCTGGCGTCGCCGACCACGATCTGCGACGTGCCGCAGAACCTGATGGAGCCGATCCTGCTGTCGAACGCGGCGGCGCGCGGGTCGCGGGTGCGCTTCGACACCGAATACCTGTCGCTTGCCCAGGATGCCGACGGCGTCACCGCCACGGTGCGCGACCGGCTGTCGGGCCACGACTACCAGATCCGGGCCAAGTACCTGGTCGGCGCCGATGGCGGCCGGTCGCAGGTGGCGGAGGACATCGGCCTGCCGATGCAGGGCCGCATGGGCGTCGCCGGGTCGATGAACATCGTGTTCGAGGCCGACCTGTCGCGCTACGTCGCCCACCGCCCCAGCGTGCTGTACTGGGTGCTGCAGCCCGGCGCCAACATCGGCGGCATCGGCATGGGGCTGGTGCGCATGGTGCGGCCCTGGACCGAGTGGCTGATCGTCTGGGGCTACGACATCAACCAGCCGCCGCCGGAGATGAGCGACGCGCTGGCGATCGAGGTGGCGCGCAACCTGATCGGCGACCAGACCATCCCGATCAAGGTCAAGTCGCACAGCCTGTGGACGGTCAACCACCTGTTCGCCTTGTCGAACACGGCGGGCCGGGTGTTCTGCATGGGCGACGCGGTGCACCGCCATCCGCCCTCGAACGGCCTGGGGTCCAACACCTCGATCCAGGACGCCTTCAACCTGGCCTGGAAGCTGGCCTATGTGCTGCAGGGCAAGGCCGACCCGTCGCTCTTGGCCAGCTACGATGCCGAACGCTCGCCCATCGCCCGCCAGATCGTCGAGCGCGCCAACAAGTCGATCGAGGAGTTCGGGCCGATCTTCGACAGCCTCGGCCTGCTCTCGACCAGCGATCCCGAGCAGATGAAGCGCAACATGGAGGCGCGCAAGGACGCGACGCCGCAGGCGGCGGCGCAGCGCGAGAAGCTGCGCAAGGCGATCGCCCACAAATCCTATGAGTTCAACTGCCATGGCGTGGAGATGAACCAGCGCTACCGCTCCGCCGCCATCGTGCCGGATGGCACGGACGAGCCGGACTGGGCCCGCGACCGCGAGTTGTACCACCACCCCACCACCTGGCCCGGCGCCCGGCTGCCGCATCTCTGGCTCGAACGCAACGGCCGGCGGCTGTCGACCCTCGACGTCTGCGGCCATGGCCGCTTCACCGTGCTGACCGGCATCGGCGGCGAGGCCTGGGTCGCGGCGGCGCAGGCCATCGCCGCCGAGCATGGGCTGGAGATCGACGCCCATGTCATCGGCCCGGGCCGGGAGCTGACCGACGTGTTCGGCGACTGGGCCGAGATGCGCGAGACGGCGGAGACCGGCTGCGTGCTGGTGCGCCCCGACCACCATGTCGGCTTCCGGGCCCAGGCGGTCTCCGCCTCCGCCCATGCCGATCTCGAGGCCGCGGTGCTGGCCATTCTGGGCCGCGCCGCGGCTGCCCGCCGCATAGCAGCGGCGTGACCGAACGTCATCCTATGACCCGCGTCACCCGGCGCGGCCCGACCCCCGTGCCATGAACCCCCCGACGCACACCCCCGATGTGAGGAGACGGCTGCGATGACAGCCCCGACCCCAGCCCAGCAGATCCCCCTGTCCCCCGAGGACACCGGCTACTTCACCGAGGAGAACTCGGCCGATGTCGTGATCGGCCGGATGAAGACCAAGGATGCGCGCTTCCGCGAGGTGATGGGCGCGGTGATCCGCCACCTGCACGAAGTGGTGAAGGAGGTCGAGCCGACCAATGACGAATGGATGGCGGCGATCCAGTTCCTGACCAGGACCGGCCAGATCAGCACCGACTGGCGCCAGGAATACATCCTGCTGTCGGACACGCTGGGTGTCTCGATGCTGGTCGACGCCATCAACAACCGCAAGCCGTCGGGCGCCACCGAGACCACGGTGCTGGGGCCGTTCTACGTCTCCGACGCGCCGCGCTACGACAACGGCGCCAACATCTGCCTCGACGGCAAAGGCCAGCCGCTGCTGGTGCGCGGCCGGGTCACCGACACCGAGGGCCGGCCGGTGGCGGGCGCGCTGCTCGACGTCTGGCAGACCAACGAGGACGGCTTCTACGACGTGCAGCAGAAGGGCGTGCAGCCCGACATGAACCTGCGCGGCGTGTTCCGGACTGACGCCGATGGCCGCTACTGGTTCCGCTCGGTCAAGCCGCGCTTCTACCCGATCCCCAGCGACGGCCCGGTCGGCCAGCTGCTGGACCGGATGGGCCGCCACCCCTTCCGCCCGGCCCATATCCACTTCATCGTCGGGGCCGAGGGCTTCGAGCCGATCACCACCCACATCTTCAGCCCGGATTGCCCCTACCTGCACAGCGACACGGTGTTCGGGGTGAAGGAGAGCCTGATCGCCGACTACCGACAGGTCGACGATCCGCTTCAGGCGGCCGAACAGGGGCTGCCCAACCCGTTCTGGGCGGTGGACTGCGACTTCGTCCTGGCCCGGCCGGGCGGGGCTGGGTGAAGTGAGGGGCCTGCTTGGTTCCGGGTACTTCCTTCCCTCGCCCTGGCGTCTAGATGCCATTTTCGGGTACATATCGAGCTGCATTGAGGGAGACATCAGGGTGTCGGATCCACAGATCCCGTCTAGCCAGTCTGCGTCGCCTGACGACCAAGTGGCGTCGATGGACGAATATGAGATTAGCCTTGCTGAAGGGATCGAAGACGAATCCCTTCTCGAAGCTCCTTCCGTAAAGAAATTCTCAATTACTAGCTATGGTGCAGATTATACAGTTGACTCTCTCGTAAAGAGAATGAAGGCTGGGGCTTTTAAAATACCAGATTTTCAAAGAAGATTTGTTTGGTCTCAAAAACATGCATCGAAATTTATCGAATCTCTATTGATGGGACTTCCGGTGCCAGGCATATTTCTCTACAAGGAGGCCAAAACAAATAATCACCTCGTGATTGACGGGCAGCAAAGACTTAGAACTTTGCAGGCGTTTTATTCTGGTCTTTTTGGAGAGAAGAAATTTCGCCTGTCAGGGGTTCGTGATCCTTGGGATGGAGTAACATACAATAGCCTTGATCCCTCCGACCAACTTAAGTTGGATGATTCTATTGTTCATGCGACAATATTTTCACAGGATGAGCCAGAAGACGTATTGGATAGCATATACTTTGTGTTCGAAAGGATAAATTCGGGAGGGATCCGTCTTTCTCCTCAGGAAATACGAAATTGTATTAGCGCCGGACCTTTTGTGGATTTGGTAAAGAAATTAAATATGGATCAACATTGGCGAAATGTATTCGGCGGACCAATTAATAAGCGAGCAAAGGATCAAGAAATGATCATAAGATTTTTTGCAATGCTGGATAGTCGGCACAATTACTCTCGCCCGATGTCCAAATTCTTGAATGATTATTCTGACAAAATGAATAAGGCATCCCTGGATGATTTGGATAAAAAAGAATCAATCTTCAGGAAAACGATCGCACTAGTTGATGAGGCGCTTAATGGAAGGGCATTTCGGCCAGTTCGATCGCTGAATGCCGCTGTCTTTGATTCTGTAATGGTGGGAATTGCTACAAGAATTTCAAACAGAGGAATGCCGACGCCGATTGAGTTTTCGAAGGCATATCGCGAGCTTCTTAACAACTCAGATTATCGAACCGTCTGGGCGCGGTCCACTGCCGACGAAGAATTCGTTAAGAAACGGATGTCTCTTGCAGTTCAAGCATTTTCTGCGTAGATCATGCAACTTGCATTGGATGCAAGATTTAAAAGTCTCGATGGCTTCATTAGTAAATCCTCGGGCACCGGCGTGCCCGAAGAGATCCAGAGTCAACTCTTTCGGTTCGGAACGGTCCTTATCTGTGGTAACATCGAACGATGCATTGAAATTATATTATTGCATAGAATTGAAAGCAAAGCGCATCCGCGCATTATCAGCTTTGTAAAATCTCATTTTATGCGCGGAACAAATTTCGATTGCTCCGCGATTGGCCAACTTTTGAATCGGTTCGATCCGAATTGGTATCGAAAATTTTCCGACTTTGTAGATCAGAATGCAGATATAAAGGAAGGAGTATCATCATGTTATGCAGTACGAAATTCTGTTGCACATGGTGGCGCTCAATCGGTTGGAAAGAAGCGGCTGGCGGAGCTTTTAGATATTAGCAGGAGACTGGTGCAAGGTGTGGTCGATGCAACGAAATAAATATCTCAGATATAGATAACAATACTCACGAAATATTTTGTTTACTTTGACCATTGGTTTATTAAATATCATATTCTTAGACAATATGACTGAGGCAAGTCAACGGTTGCATAGTATAGACTGCTCATCCTCTTCTCTGTTTCCATAATCTCCACCCGAGACTTGATCTCTGCGGCTGCCTCCTCTGCCTGCTCGATCTCGAGGAAGCAGCGGTACATGCCGTCGTTGAAGCGGATGTCGTCGAAGACCGGGACCCAGAGGCTGACTGGGCGGACGATCAGCCGATCGGCCTGCGGCACCCCGAGATGGGCCGGCACGTCGGCCATATCCTCGACCATCCAGTCGGTCGTCATCGGGCCGGCGCGGTCCGGCCAGCAGCGCCCCGGCGCCGAGCGCCGCCCGGCGGGTGCAGCCGCCGCGGCCGGGACTCATCGGGACTTCGCCTGCAGCTCGGCCACCACCTCGGCCAGCTGGTCATAGCCGGAGTCGATGCCTTCCTTGATGCCCAAGCCGACATACTCCTCGCGCATCGCGGCGGAGGCGAACAGCGTGTGCAGGGTCAGGGTGGTGGTCCGGCCGTCCGGCGCCTCGTCCAGGGTGACGGTCATCACCATCCGCGGGGCGTCGGGCTCCTCGAAGCCGTTGTCGAAGACGATGCGCCGGTTCGGCACGATCTCGCGATACTCGCCGCCGAAGGGCGTGTTCTGCTCGCCGCTCGGCCCGGTCATGGCGAAACGGAAGCGCCCGCCGACGCGGAAGTCGACCTCGCACAGCGTCAGCGGCCAGCCCCGCGGGCCGAACCAGCGGCGCAGATGCTCCGGCTTGCTGTAGGCCTCGAACAGGAAGCGGGCCGGGACGTCGAAGACCCGGGTGACGACGAGCTCGCGGTCGGTGGTGTTCTGGTCAGCCGGCACGGTCCTTCTCCTTCTGCTGCAGATCCTTGGCGACGATGGCGAGCTGGTCGAAGCTCTCCTCCCAGAAGCGGTTGAAGTCGCCCAGCCACTGGGCGGCCCCGGCCAGCGGGCCCGGATTCAGGCGCACCGGGCGGAACTGGGCGCTGCGGCCGCGCGACACCAGCCCGGCGCCCTCCAGCACCTTCAGATGCTTCGAGATGGTCGGCTGGCTCAGGGCGAAGGGCGCCACCAGCTCGTTGACCGTGGCCTCGCCGCCGGCCAGCCGCGCCAGGATCGCCCGGCGGGTCGGGTCGGCGAGGGCGCTGAAGACGCGGTCCAGGGGCTCCATCGACAGCCTCATATATTGCTATATAGCTATAGAGCAATATATGAGGGCGCGACCGGCGTCAAGCCGCTCCCGGGCCGGTCACTGCACGGGAGAAGGCGTCAGGATCAGGATGTTCAGGTCGGCGGTGGGGGTGTAGTCGGACTTGCGCACCTCGAACCGGGTGGGCGAGATCTTCTTCACCCCGTCGGCGCAGAAGCTGACCAGGTTGGCGGCGGCGCCCTTGTCGACCACCAGGCGGAAGTCCTTGATCGGCGCCGCCCAGTTCGCCCCGGTCTTCAGGATGTAGGAGATGTGGTTGGTCCAGAACGGGGCCGACTCCGACTTGGCCGCGGCCTTGGCGCGCTCGACCGCGGCCAGCAGGCCCTTGTCGACGCAGAAGTCGCGCAGGTACTGGGCGAAATCCGGCTCCTTGGCCGGATCCATCATGCCGATGCCGGTGCCGGTCATGCCGCCGACGCTGGGCTTGTAGCGATGTTCGATCACCACCTCGCGCCCGGCGGGGAAGGTCTGCTGGAAGTGATAGGTGGTCTTCAGCGTCCAGGCCGGCAGCAGGCGCTGGTCGGTCTCGTCGATCTCGCCCAGGCCGAGCTTGATGAACTCGTCCCACTGCGCCCGCGGCAGGGCGGTCAGCCCGTCATACTCGTATGTCGGATACAGCGGCACGCCCAGCTTGCGCAGCAGCGCGGTCTGGTCGACGCCGTTGCCGAAGGCCTTGGCCTCGATTTCGGTCGCCACCGGCCTGCCGTCGGCCTTGGTCGAGAAGTCGAGGAAGTTCTCGCTGCCCTCATGCGGCACGCTGATCATATGGCCGCCATAGTCCAGCGTGATGTCCGGCATCGGGAAGGCAACGGTGACGGTCTTGTCCTGCGCCGATGTGTTGAAGAAGCGGTAGGCGACCCGGATCTCCTCCATCGAGACGTAGAGGTCCTCGGACCGCATCTCGATGTCGGCGGTCTTGGTGAACACCAGGCCGCCGGTCGCCAGCTCCGCGACCGTGTCATTGGCCCGCGCCGCAGCGGCGGCGACGACGAGGCCGGCGGCCAGGCCGAGCGAGAGAAGAGCGTGCGCTTTCAAGGTCGGTCTCCGCGGATCGTCAGGGTTGTGGGGCCATGGTCCCGGCCGGTCACAGGATGTCGTCGGCCTTCCTGTACAGCTCCCAGCACGCGGTCTTGCGGAACAGGAAGCGCAGCTGCTGGTCGGTGTCGGCGACGGCGAGCGTGACCTCGAACTCGGTGGCGCTCAGCGCCGCGATCCGGGTCTCCAGCCGGTCGCGCTTGCGCTCCGCCGCGGTCGGCAGCACCGGGAAGGCCAGGGCGGCGCCGTCCAGCATGGTGGTGACGGTGCGGGGCTCGGGGTCGGCCGCGGCGTCGATCGTGTCGCTCGCCAGCGGGCGGGCGATGAAGGCGCGCTGAACCTCGGCGCTGTCCGCGAAGGCCGCGTAGAACGCCTTGAAGTCCTGCGACGGGCAGGCCGTGGCGGCCTGCGCCGCGGCGGGCAGCGCACCGGCCAGGGCCAGGAACGCCGTGGCCGCCAGGGCGTGTCGCCGGGCCGCCATCAGCGCAGATCCTGGGTCAGGCGCCAGCAGCCGTCGCGGAACGCGAAGACATAGGCGCCGGGCTGGCCGTAGGTCCGCACCAGCTCGTGCTCGCCCTGGAACTCGGCCTTGGTGTAGCCGACCCGCCAGCTGTCCTTGCCGAGGTCGGAGAAGGTCAGCTCCAGATCCTCGAAGCTCTCGCCCTTGCCGGCCTCGACCCGGGCGGCGGAGTCGGCGTCGACCCAGGAATAGTCGATCATCGCGATCTTGAAGTCGCGATAGTCCTGGCCCGCGACGGTGGCGACGAGCTGGTGGGGAGCGGCCAGCCGGCGGATCTCGACCTTGGGCCCGACATGGGCGGCGAACACCGCCGGGTTCTGCGCGAAATGCCCGAAGAAGCCGGTGAAGTCCTTCGCCTTGCAGGCCTCCGCCGCCCAGGCCAGGATCTCGGAATCGGGAACCCGGTCGGCCTCCTGCGACCATGCCGGCTGGGCCAGGCCGAGCGACAGCAGAAAGGCGGCGGCGAGGGTCCGCATCACTCGGCTTCCCAGCTCTTGACCGGCTCCCAGCCCTGGATCGCCAGATCCTCGCGGCCGGGCACGTTCCAGCCCTCGTAGTCGCCATAGGTGGTGACCGCGGCCTTCTCGCCGGTCGCCTTGTTCTCGAAGCGCATCAGGCAGTTGCCGCTGCCGCAGCTCTCGATCTCGGTCAGCTGCTGACAGATGTTGCCCTGGATCGGCGCGTTGCGGCCGTAGACGTCCAGCGAGCATTTGGCATTGACCACCGGGGTCCAGCCGGCCGCCAGCGCCGCCTTGCGGAATTCGGCATAGGTCTTGGCGCCCTTGATCAGGCGCTCCATCGAGGCGCCGGCGGGTGCCGCCGCGCCGGTCTGGGCCAGGGCCGGCAGAGCGGCCGAGCCGAGGACACAGGCCAGCGCGGCGACCCGCAGGGCCGCAGCCCCGGTCCACCATCCGATCTTCATTGCTCCACCCCTTCTCGTCGGGGGGCGGTCCCCCCGCTTTGGATCGCCACCCCCGGCGGGCCTCGCCGGGGGTGGCGTCGCAGACAACTCAAATCACAGCTTCGCACATTCATTCCTGAATGCGGCGGCAAGTGGGCGCAAAAACACTGTTCCTGTGATCGGGGAGGCGGTGTGGTCCCGCCTCAGCCGCGGCCGGCCGCGATGCCCAGCAGCCCCGCCAGCCCGGCGAAGTCCGGCACCACGCCATCGGCGTCCAGCGTCGACGCGTCGCCATAGCCGAAGGGCACCACCAGCACCCGCACGCCCGCCGCCCGCGCCGTCTCGACGTCGACCGCGTGGTCGCCGACATAGGCGGTGTCGCTGGGCGTCGCGCTGAGGGCGGCGATGCAGGCCAGGAGCGGCGCCGGGTCGGGCTTCATGCCATGGCCGCTGTCGCCGCCGACCAGCACCCGGACATGCGGGGCGAAGCCCAGCGCGTCCAGCACCGCCCGGGCCATCGCCTCGGCCTTGTTGGTGCACACCCCGACCGCCACCCCGGCCGCGGCCAGCCCGGCCACCGCCGCGACCGCGCCGGGATAGGCGGTGGTCCGCGCCGCCGGCACCTCGGCGTAGCGCTCGAGGAAGCCGCGGATCATCCAGCCGGCCTCGCCCGGGTCGGCGGCGCGCAGGCGCAGCGCCCCGCGCAGCAGGCCGGGCGCGCCATGCCCCATCAGGCTGCGCACCTCGGCCTCGGACAGCGGGTCCAGCCGGGCCTCGCGCATCACCGGGGCCAGGGCGGCGGTGACGTCGGCGACGCTGTCGACCAGCGTGCCGTCGAGATCGAACACCACCGCGCGTGGCCAGGCTGCCGTCATCGTTCCGCCCCTGTCGTCATCATGGGTGAAATCCCACGATAGACGGGAACGGCCGGGTCGGGCAGCCCGAACCCGGCCGTCCCACCGCGACAGATGGTCAGGCGCTGAAGGTGTACTGGTCGCTGTAGTCGTCGCCGGTCAGGTTCGGGTAGACCGGCACGGCCGGCGAGGTCCCGAACATGTTGGTGACGCGGATGTCGACCGTGCCGTAGCCGGGGGGCGACACCGCGGTGATGCTGGACCCGTCGCTGGCGACGGTCTGCGACGCCGCCGGGGCGATGCCGAAATCGACCACGCAGTCGGCGGTGAAGCTGCTGCCGGACGGCGGCGTGATCGTCACCGAGGTGCCGCCGGCGATGGTGCCGCTGGCCGGGCTGACCGCGGCGACGACCGGGGCCGAGGAGGTGATGGTCGGGGCGCCCAGCAGCGTCAGGTAGGTGTTGCCGCCATGCTGGAAGCCGACCTGCAGTTCGAACTGCTGCAGCGAGTTGGTCACGGCCGGGGGGTAGGGGGTCAGGAACAGCGGCGACGGCCCGCCGTTCAGCGCCGCCTGCTGGGTCGGCTGGACATAGGTGTTGCCGTTGGTCTCCTTCGCCACCGTGTCGATCAGGATGCCCACCTCGTTCAGCGGCTCGGCCGTGGGGCCCGGTCCGGCCGGATTGCTGTTCGATCCGGGATAGAACGGATGGGTGATGAAGCCCCCGGGGAGCGAGGCCAGCGTGGCCCAGGCGTTCGGCACCAGGTCGTATTTGTTGTAGGTGCAGACGGCGCCGGGGAACTGGCTGTCGAACCAGGCGGCGAAATTGGCGTCGCCGGCGGTCGGGGCGGCGAAGGTGTAGGGCAGGATGCTGGTGATCGACAGGGTGCCGGCCGAGACCAGCTGCTGCAGGAACAGCGCGACCGTGGTCGCCATCGCCCCGCCCAGGCTGTGGCCGACGACGTACAGGGTGTAGGGCGCGCTGCTCTCCAGCTGCGACACCAGGTCGGTGCCCATGACGATGTCGGTGAACGCCGCCATGGCGCCCTGGGAGATGTTGCCGACCGATCCGCTGGTCGGGGTGCCGCCGGCGGCGAAGGGCAGCATCAGCCCGACCTGCATGTCCTGCGCCGTGTCGATCGGGTTGCCCATCACGGTGCCGCGCAGGATCAGGGCATAGGTCGAGTTGCCGTCGCTGTCGTTCGGCCCCTGGGCGATGTAGGCCAGGTTGGCGCCGCTCTGGGTCAGCCCGACCCAGGTCAGGCTCCAATTGCCCTGGGTGGCCAGGTCGGTCAGCGCCAGCTGGGCGGTGATGCCCTGGCCGATCCGGGCGGCCTGCTGCGCCGGCGTCTCGCCCGAAGGCCGCGCCGCCGCGCCGTCCGCGGTGAAGGCGGCCAGCGTCATCATGATCTGGGTGTCGGTATAGGTTGCCATCTCGAAAATCCTTTCGATCAAAATAAATCAAATAATCCGTAAACTCTTTTATATGAATAATATGATATGCAGATATCAATATTGGCGACTGAAGTCGCCGGCACAATAAAGCCTATCTTCGAGAAGGATGCAATAACCCGATACTGCAGGCCGGCGATGGGAAATAGGTCCCGACTGCTTGGGTCGACTCTCCGAGAGGCGTTATCGCGAGCCCGCAGCGGCGTGGCACGGGCCCCCCACCGGCCGACGCCGGCAGGGAAGCCCGCCCTGCTCAATTCACCGAACGACCGGTCAATCGCTCCAGAACGAGGTGCGGGTCACGCGCACCTTGCCGGATTCGATGTCCGTGACGTTGATCACGGGGAAGCCGACCGTCGCGGTGGCGCTGGCCTTCCAGGCGTCGATGATCATGTCGCGCAGCTCCGCAGCACCCGCCGCCACGCGCTGGGTCACGAAGCCGACCGCCTGCGGATTCGGCGTGGTGTAGTTGGCGCTGCCCGGCGCCAGGCGGTAGGTCTGGTCGATGGTGGCCAGCGTCGTGGCCAGGTAGTCATGCACCCGCTGCTCGATCTGGCAGCCGCAGTCGCGGTAGCGCGGCAGGGCGGCGCGGATGGCGCGCTCGGTCACGAAGCTCTTGACGAAGGCGCCTTCGAACGGCGCGTGGATCGGCGCCGTGGTGTAGTTGTTCGGGTTGGGGTAGTTGCCCCAGCCGTTGAAATGCACCGAGACATGCATCGGCTGGCTGCCGTCGGCCACGTAATGGCCCCACACCCCGATGTCGCGCAGCAGCAGCTTGCGGCGCAGCGCCAGCTGCTCCACGAAGAAGTCGCGGTCGGCGCGGTTCGACGCGGTGCGCAGCCCCACCGTGAAGGCGCGCACATAGGCGAAGTCCTTCCGCACCTGCTGCCAGCCATCGACCATGCTGTAGTAGAGGTAGCCGGTGCCGTACTGGGTCTGGCCCCCGGCGCGCAGCGCGGTGTCGAAGTCGCGGCGTGACCCCGGCATGGCGCTGAACGGCACGATGCCGAACACCAGCCCGGCATCGTCGATGTCGATGAAATGGCCCGGGTCGCGCTCGAAGTCGTGGATCGATCCGGCGCCCTTGGACACGTCCAGCTCGGCGTTCCATTCGGAGATCGCGGTCTCGGCGTCATCCGACCAGCGGTCGGTGCGCAGGATGGATTTGATGGTGTCGGGCAGGGCCTCGGCGGCGATCTCGCCGATCTCGACATGGCCGGTGTGGCCCCAGGCCCAGGCCCGTTCCGCCGTGAAGGTTCCGGCCAGGATCAGGGCCGAAAGCCAGCCGATGGCGCGGCCCGCGCGCTGCGTCTTGGTGCGTTCCATTCTGTCCCCCAGGTTGATTCGAGAGATTCCCCCTCGAGAAGTATCGAGGGAATCCAGAACGCTTCGTAGCAGCTTTCCGATGACGGTTCGGTGACAGATCCGAAGTCGTGATAGCCGGAAACACCCGGAGTCGTGCCGGTCAAGTCTCGGAAATTTGAGATAAAGTCTATTTTGGTCGGAGATAGCCAGGCACGAAGACAACTTATGGATATGTATTTCTTCGCTGTGTTCTATTTTAAACTGTCATGTGCGGTATCCGGGGCCGGAGGCGTGGACGGGCCTGAGCCACCCCCTCACCCGAAATCGCAGGATTTCCGGGTGAGGGGGTGGGCTCAGGCCTATCCCCCGCAACCATATTTGGCCTCAGGCCGCCACGGGCCTTGCGCTCATGGTCAGGAGGTCGTAGCGGGCGACGGTCTCGTCGTCCTGGTTGAACACCTCGACGTCCCAGCGCACCTCGCCGTATTCCGGCTTGCGCGCCGCGGTCTTGCGCTTGACCGTCAGCCGCACCCGGATCGAATCCCCCGGCGACACCGGCTTCAGGAATCGCAAATCGTCCAGCCCGTAATTGGCCAGCAAGGGGCCGGGCGCCGGGTCGACGAACAGGCCGGCGGCGAAGGACAGGATCAGATAGCCATGCGCCACCCGGCCGGGGAAGAACGGGTTCGCCTTGGCCGCCGCCTCGTCCATATGGGCGTAGAAGGCGTCGCCGGTGAAACCGGCGAAATGCTCGATGTCGGCGATGGTGATGGTGCGCGATGCCGTCTCCACCGTTTCGCCGACCTGGATCTCGTCGTAGTTGCGGCGGAACGGGTGGGTGGCGGGCACCGGCGCCGGGGCGCCCTTGATCCAGCTGCGGGTCAGCGCCGCCAGCCGAGCCGGCGACCCCTGCAGGGCGGTGCGCTGCAGGTAGTGGTGCACGCCGCGGATGCCGCCCAGCTCCTCACCGCCGCCGGCCCGGCCGGGGCCGCCATGCACCAGCCCGGGCAGCGGCGAGCCGTGGCCGGTGGATTCCTTGGCGCAGTCGCGGTCCAGCACCAGAAGACGTCCGTGGAACGGCGCCAGGCCGAACACCAGCGCGTCGGCCACCGCATCGTCATGGGTGTAGATCGACGCCACCAGGCTGCCCTCGCCGCGGCCGACCAGTTCGACCGCCTGGTCCAGCCCGTCATAGGCGATCACCGTCGCCACCGGCCCGAAGGCCTCGACGATGTGCACCTTGCGGGCGCGGGCGGGGTCGGTGCAGCGCAGCAGCACCGGGGCCAGGAAGGCGCCGCCGGGGGCGCCGATGGTTGCCGCCGTTGGGGCAGGGTCGCCGACCACGATCTCGGCCTCGGTGGCCAGCTCGGCAATGGCGGCGCGGACGTCCTCGCGCTGGGCGGTGCTGACCAGCGGGCCCATGCGCACGCTCTCCTGCCGGGGATCACCGATCTCCAGCCCGGACAGCCGCTGGCCCAGGGCCGCGATGACGTCGTTCTCCAGCGCCCGGGGCACCAGCACGCGGCGGATGGCGGTGCATTTCTGCCCGGCCTTGGCGGTCACCTCGCGCACCACCTCCTTGACGAACAGGTCGAACTCCGGCGTGTCGGGCGTCGCATCCGGGCCCAGCACCGCGGCGTTCAGCGAATCCCGCTCGGCCACGAAACGCACGGCGTTGCGCGAGATCGCCGGGTGGTTGCGCAGCTTTTCCGAGGTCGCGATCGACCCGGTGAAGGCGACCAGGTCCTGCCCGGTCAGATGGTCCAGCAGGTCGCCGGTGCCGCCGGCGATGAACTGCAGGCTGCCCTCGGGCAGGATCCCCGATTCGGTGATCAGCCTGACCAGCGCCTCGGCGACATAGGCGGTGGCCGAGGCCGGCTTGGTGATCACCGGCACCCCGGCCAGGATCGCCGGCGCCAGCTTCTCCAGCATGCCCCAGCACGGGAAGTTGAAGGCGTTGATGTGGACGGCCACGCCGGTCAGCGGCGTCAGCACATGCAGGCCGACGAAGCTGCCGCCCTTGGACAGCGGCTCGACCCCGCCCTCGACCACGAAGCGCTCGCTCTGCAGCTCGCGCCGGCCGCGCGAGGCATAGGCGAACAGCGTGCCCAGGCCGCCGTCGATGTCGATCAAATTGTCGCGCCGGGTCGCCCCGGTGTCGGCGGCCAGGGCGTAGAGCGGCTCCTTGCGCTCGGACAGGTACAGCGCCAGCGCCTTCAAGAGGTCGGCGCGCTGGTGGAAGGTCAAGCGGCGCAGCGCCGGGCCGCCGACCGTGCGGGCGTGGCGCACCATGCCTCCGAAGTCCAGGCCGCGGCTGGACAGCCGGGCCACCACCCGGCCGTCGATGGCGCTGGCGATGTCGGCCAGCCCCTCGCTCGGCGCGGTCCAGCGGTCCACGGCATAGTTCTGCAGGATGGCGGTCATGGCGTCCTCCCGATGGCCCGGCGACCGTCCGCGTTGGCGATTGACAAGCCGGGTCCCGGCCTTAAGAATTAACCGATCGATCGTTCAATTCAAGAGGCTCGGATAGGGCCCGACCGGAGGAGGATACCTTGGAGCCAACGGTTCTGGTCGACCGCCGCGACGGCTGGCGCGTGCTGACGCTCAACCGGCCGGACCGGCTGAACGCCTTCACCGAGGAGATGCACCGCGCCTTGGCCGCGGCGCTGGCCGAGATCGAGGCCGATGCCGGCTGCCGCGCGGTGCTGCTGACCGGGGCGGGCCGCGGCTTCTGCGCCGGGCAGGATCTGAGCGACCGCGCCACCAGCGGCCAGGCGCCGGATCTCGGCGCCACGCTGGACGGGCTGTACAACCCGCTGATCCGCCGCCTGCGGGCCCTGCCGAAGCCGGTGGTCTGCGCCGTCAACGGCGTCGCCGCCGGGGCCGGGGCCAACATCGCCCTGGCCTGCGACATCGTCCTCGCCGCCCGCTCGGCCAAGTTCATCCAGTCCTTCGCCAGGATCGGGCTGGTGCCCGATTCCGGCGGCACCCACGCCCTGCCGCGGCTGGTCGGCGCCGCCCGCGCCCGTGGCTTGGCGCTCTTGGCCGAACCTTTGCCGGCCGATAAAGCGGCGGACTGGGGCCTGATCTGGAAGGCGGTCGACGACGCCGATCTGATGGCGGAGGCCGCGGCGCTGACTGCCCATCTCGCGACCCAGCCGACCCACGGCCTGGCGCTGATCAAGCAGGCGCTCGACGCCTCTTCCGGCAACAGCCTGGACCAGCAGCTCGACCTCGAGCGCGACCTGCAGCGCGGGGCGGGGCAGACCGCGGATTATGCCGAAGGCGTCCGCGCCTTCATCGAGAAGCGGCCGGCCAAGTTCACGGGGCAGGCGTGATGAAGGCGACCACGGGGGCGGAGGCCGAGGCGGTGGCAAAGGCCGCGGCCGAAGCGATGTGGCGGGACGACAGCGCCAGCCGCGACCTCGGCATGGAGATCCTCGAGGTCGGTCCCGGCCGGGCGCGGCTGGCGATGACCTTGCGCCCGGGCATGACCAACGGCCACGGCACCGCCCATGGCGGCTTCATCTTCACCCTGGCGGATTCGGCCTTCGCCTTCGCCTGCAACTCCTACGGCGACCGCACCGTGGCCGCCCATTGCAGCATCACCTTCCTGCGGCCGGGCACGCTGGGCGACCGGCTGGTGGCGACCGCGCGGGAGGTGTCGCGGTCCGGCCGCTCGGGCCTCTACGACGTCAGCGTCGCGGTCGGCGAGACGGTGATCGCGGAGTTCCGCGGCCATTCCCGGACGGTCGGCGGCTCCTTCATCGACCGGGCCGCTGAAGGCTGAGAACAGCACAGGGAGGGGACGATGGCGACGATCCCAGGGCTCGACGACGCCGAACGGGCGTCGCGCGACGAGATCATGGCGCTGCAGTGCCAGCGCCTGGCCTGGTCGCTGCGTCACGCCTACGACAACGTCCCGCATTACCGCCGGTCCTTCGACGCGGCCGGGGTGCATCCGTCCGATTTCCGCGACCTGTCCGACCTCGCCAGGTTCCCGTTCACGGTGAAGCAAGACCTGCGCGACAACTACCCCTTCGGCCTGTTCGCCGTGCCGCGCGAGCGGCTGGCCCGGATCCACGGCTCCTCCGGCACCACCGGCAAGCCGATCGTGGTCGGCTACACCCAGGCCGATCTCGACATGTGGGCGACGGTGATGGCGCGGTCGATCCGCGCCGCCGGCGGCCGGCCGGGCATGATGGTGCATGTCGCCTATGGCTACGGCCTGTTCACCGGCGGCCTGGGCGCCCATTACGGGGCGGAGCGGCTGGGCTGCACCGTGGTGCCGATGTCGGGCGGCATGACCGAGCGCCAGGTCCAGCTGATCACCGATTTCCGGCCCGACATCATCATGGTGACGCCGAGCTACCTGCTGGCGATCCTTGACGGCTTCCGCGCCCAGGGGCTGGACCCGCGCGATAGCTCGCTGCGCTTCGGCATCTTCGGGGCGGAGCCCTGGACCAACGCCATGCGCCAGGAGATCGAGCAGGAATTCGCCCTGGATGCCACCGACATCTACGGCCTGTCGGAGGTGATCGGCCCCGGCGTCGCCCAGGAATGCGTCGAGACCAAGGACGGGCTGCATGTCTGGGAAGACCATTTCCTGCCGGAGGTGATCGACCCGGTCACCGGCAAGGGGCTGCCGGACGGCGAGATCGGCGAGCTGGTCTTCACCTCGCTGACCAAGGAGGCGTTCCCGATCATCCGCTACCGCACCCGCGACCTGACCCGCCTGCTGCCCGGCACCGCGCGGCCCGGCATGCGGCGGATGGAGAAGGTGACCGGCCGGTCCGACGACATGATCATCCTGCGCGGCGTCAACGTCTTCCCGACCCAGATCGAGGAGGCGCTCTTGGCCTGCGACTGGTGCGGCGGCCATTTCCTGATCGAGCTCAGTCGCCCGGGGCGACTGGATGAGATGACGGTGCTGGCCGAGGCGCGGCCGGAGGCCTGGGACGGGTCGGGCCTGGCTGTCCATGCCGAGCGGCTGACGGCGCGGATCAAGGACACGATCGGGGTGTCGGCGCGGGTGGTGATCCAGGCGCCGGGATCGATCGAGCGTTCGGCCGGCAAGGCCAAGCGGGTGATCGACAAGCGGCCGAAGGGGTAGCGGGACCGGTTTCCTCGCTGGCGTCAGCGATCCTGCGCTCCGTGCCAGATGCGGAGGATCTCCACGGCGGCCGGTGTGATCCGATAGACGATCACATAGGGCCACATGGCTGTGAGTTCGCGGGTCCCCGGGACAATGCCGAGCCGACCGCGCTCAGGAAGATATTCGAGACGATCGCAGGTCGCGATGATCTGGATTGCGATCCTGGTTGCGGCAAACGGGTTGTGCTCACCGATATGGGCCCGGATGCTCGCCAAGTCAGCCAAGGCATCCGCAGTGAGGATTACGGACATTCAGGCGGCGGCAGCTCGTCCTTGGTGCCCCAGGACAGCAGCCAACGCCGCACATCCTCATACGGGACGACCTTGCCGGCGTCGGCAGACGCGATGCCTTCGAGGATCGCGGCACGCTTTGCGGCGATCTCGGGATCCTCAGGCGGATCGATCTGAACGGGCTTCGTCATACCCCTCAATATAGGCTCGATCCGGCCCGATGGCCATCCTGGGGCGTCTTTGGCCGGCTTGTCCGGGTATCGCCGGCCTGACCTCACACGTGGTCGTAGTCCACCACCACCCGGTCGGTCCTGGGGTGCGCCTGGCAGGTCAGGATGAAGCCGGCCTTGAGCTCCCAGGGCTCCAGCGAATAGTTGACGTCCATCTCGGCCTCGCCCTCGACCAGCCGGGCGCGGCAGGTCGAGCACATGCCGCCCTTGCAGGCGTAGGGCAGGTCCATGCCGGCGCGCAGCGCTGCGTCCAGGATGCTCTCGCCCTCGGCCACCGGCACCTCGCGGCGCTTGCCGTCGACGGTCAGAGCGGCCATCCGGCTGGGCATGTCGGGGGCCGGCGCGCCGGACGATGAGAGGGGGGGCTTCGGCCGCGGTCGGCCACCCAAGGCCGAGACGAAGCGCTCGACATGCACCTTTTCGGGCGCCACGCCGATCCCGGCCAGGGCGGCCTCGATCTCGTGGCTCATCCCCTCGGGGCCGCAGAGATAGATGTGGTCGACGGCTTCGGCCGGCACCACCAGCCGCAGCAGCCGGCGGACCTTGTCGCCATCCAGCCGGCCGTTGAGGATGGGCAGGTCCTGCTCCTCCTGCGACAGCACGTGGAACACCGAGAGCCGGCCGATGAAGCGGTCCTTCAGCTCCTCCAGCGCCTCGCGGAACACGATCTCCTCGGTCGACCGGTTGCCGTAGAACAGGAAGAAGCGGCTGTCGGGTTCGCGGCTCAGCACGCCGCGCAGGATCGACAGCACCGGGGTGATGCCCGACCCGGCGGCGAAGCCGACATGGATTCGCCCCTTATCGGGAGTATGCGGCACGCCGAAGCGGCCGGTCGGGGTCATCACCTCGATCGCGTCGCCGGGCTTCAGCGTGCGGTTGACCCAGCCGGAGAACACGCCCACCTGCTTCACCGCGATCCGCAGCTCGGCATCGTCGGGGCCGGAGCAGATCGAATAGGACCGGCGCAGATTCTCGCCGTCGATGGTGGCGCGCAGGGTCAGGTACTGGCCGGGATTGAAGCGGTAATCGGCGTCGAGCCCGTCCGGCACGTCGAAGGCGATCGAGACCGCATCGGCCGTCTCGCGCCTGAGGTCGCGGATGGTCAGGCGGTGGAAGCGCGGCGTGGACATCGGCGGCTCCCGGCCGTTAGTGGCACTTGAAGTAGTCGAACGGCTCGCGGCAGTCGGTGCAGCGCCACAGCGCCTTGCAGGAGGTCGAGCCGAACTCCGACAGGCGCTCAGTGTGGACCGACCCGCAGCGCGGGCAGGGCAGGGTGTCCTCCCCGAACAGGGCGCGGCGTCCACCACCCTCCTGTGGTGGGACCACGCCGTATTCGGCCAGCTTGCGGCGGCCCTCCGCGGTCATCCAGGCGGTGGTCCAGGCCGGCGACAGCACGGTCCGCACCCGGGCGCCGGCGATGCCCGCCTGCTCCAGCGCCAGCTCGATCTCCAGCCCGATCATGCTCATCGCCGGGCAGCCGGAATAGGTCGGGGTGATCGCCACCTCGACCCGGCCGTCATGCACCGCCACGTCGCGCAGGATGCCGAGATCGGCGATGGTCAGCACCGGGATCTCCGGGTCGACCACGGTGGACGCGGCGTTCCAGGCGCGCTGGCGCAACTCCTCCGCGGCTTCTTTCTGAGTCCCCCCTCCCCCTGCGGGAGGGGGGTAGGGGGAGGGGGTTGTTTCCGCCTGAGCCGACCAAGGGGCGAGCCGAGCTGATCCGGACGCCGCGGAGGACAGGGACTCTTCGCACGCGGACGCGTGCAGACCCCTCCCCCTAGCCCCCTCCCGCAAGGGGAGGGGGGACTCGGAAGGAATGGGAGAGGCTCCGGACCTCGTCACCACTTCGCCCCCGGAAAGCTGCGCTGCAGGTACTGCAGCTCGCTCAGGAGGTGGCCGAGATGTTCGCCGTGCCGGCCGTCCCGGCCGCCGCGCTGCATCCAGCCGGGGGCCGGCGCCGTCAGCGTCGCCTCGGCCAGGATCTCGGTCACGGTCCGCGACCAGGTCTCGCGCAGGCCCGCCGGGTCGATGGCGGCGCCGCGGCCGACCAGGTCGCCGTCATCCGGCTCGAAGGCCTCGCCGGTGTAGGGCCACAGCTCGTCGACCGCGGCCTGGGCCCGGGCATGGCTCTCCGCGGTGCCGTCGCCCAGGCGGATCACCCATTCGGCGCTGTGGCGCAGGTGATAGGCGCTCTCCTTCTCCGACTTCGCGGCGATCGCGGCCAGGGTCGGGTCGGACGAGGCCATCATCGCCCGCCAATAGGGGTCGGCGAAGGCGGAGTAGAACAGCTGGCGCACGATGGTGCGGGCGAAGTCGCCGTTCGGCTGCTCGACCAGCAGCAGGTTGCGGTACTGGCCGACGTCGCGCAGATAGGCGTAGCGGTCCTCGTCATTGCCGGCGGCCTCGACCTCGGCGGCATAGGCGTAGAGGGCGCGGGCCTGGCCGATCAGGTCGAGCCCGATATTGGCCAGCGCCATGTCCTCTTCCATCATCGGCGCGTGGCCGCACCATTCCGACAGGCGGTGGCCCAGGATCAGGGCGTCGTCCGCCCGCGCCAGGGCGGTGCGGACCAGCGGCGTCTCGGCGACGGTGATCGAAGTCGTGACCATCACATATGCCCGACTTCGTCGGGCACGTCGTAGAAGGTCGGGTGGCGATAGATCTTGCTGGCCGCCGGCTCGAACATCATGCCCTTGTCGGCGGGGTCGGAGGCGGTGATGGCGTTGGACGGCACCACCCAGATCGACAGGCCCTCGCCGCGGCGGGTGTAGAGGTCGCGGGCCGCCTGCAGCGCCATGGTGGTGTCGGCCGCGTGCAGCGACCCGACATGCTTGTGCGCCAGCCCGTTGCGGCTGCGGATGAAGACTTCCCAGAGGGGAATAGTCTGGCTGGTCATGCTGGATCCTCCGGGGTCAGGCGGCGGCGCGGGCGCGGCGCTTCGCGGCGAAGGCCAGGGCGGCCTCGCGCACCCAGGCGCCGTCGTCATGGGCCTTGCGGCGGGCGGCCAGCCGGTCGCGGTTGCAGGGGCCGTTGCCGGCCAGCACCTGTTTGAACTCGCTCCAGTCGATCGCGCCGTAGTCCCAATGCCCGGTCTCGGCGTTCAGCCTGAGGTCCGGGTCGGGCAGGGTCAGGTCGATGAACTGGGCCTGGGGCACGGTGGCGTCGACGAATTTCTGGCGCAGCTCGTCATTGGAGAAGCGCTTGATCTTCCATTTGGTCGAGGTGTCGCTGTGCTGGCTGTCGCCGTCCGGGGGGCCGAACATCATCAGGCAGGGCCACCACCAGCGATTCAGCGCGTCCTGCGCCATCGCCTTCTGCTCCGGCGTGCCGCGGGCCAGGGTGACCATGATCTCGTAGCCCTGGCGCTGGTGGAAGCTCTCCTCCTTGCACACCCGGATCATGGCGCGGGCATAGGGGCCGTAGGAGCAGCGGCACAGCGGGATCTGGTTCATGATCGCGGCGCCGTCGACCAGCCAGCCGATGGCGCCGATATCGGCCCAGGTCAGGGTCGGATAGTTGAAGATCGAGGAGTACTTGGCGCGGCCGGACAGCATCTGGTCGACCAGCTCCTCCCGCGCCGTGCCCAGCGTCTCCGCCGCGGCGTACAGGTACAGGCCGTGGCCGCATTCATCCTGCACCTTGGCCAGCAGCGCCGCCTTGCGCCGCAGCGACGGGGCGCGGGTGATCCAGTTGCCCTCGGGCAGCATGCCGACGATCTCGGAATGGGCGTGCTGGGAGATCTGCCGCGTCAGCGTCTTGCGATAGGCCTCGGGCATCCAGTCATTGGGCTCGATCCGCTCCTCGGCATCGACCCGCTCCTGGAACCGGGCGGCGAGGGCGGCGTCCTCGACGGGCCCCTTGGCGTTTGGGCGGGCGGCGGTATTGGCGGTGGCGTTGAGGGCTTGCGTGTACATGGCGTCCAGCATCCTCCCTGATCTTCGCTGGATTATATGTCACAAGAAAATAGATAGTCAATATTTTCCGTAACATATCGTAGGTTGGGTTCGCGTAGCGAACCCAACACTGGCGCTGGCCGTGGGATGTTGGGTTCGCGAACGCGAACCCAACCTACGCCTGGAGATCGCCCACTACCGGAACCGGGCCCGCAGCTCGGGGCCGGGCGGGGGCAGGGGGCCGGATTCGGTCTGGCCGTGGGCGTCGAGCCAGCGTTCCGAGGCGGGCAGCAGCCGGTGGTACAGGTCGGCGCACAGGGCGCGGGCGGCGGCGCCGGGCCAGTCCGGCGGCAGCAGGTCGGCCGGCAGGATCGGGTCGCGCAGGATGATGCGGCGCCAGCCATGGATCAGCAGGATGCGGGCGATGAAGCTGTCCAGCTCGGACAGGGCCTCGCCGGCCGCCAGCGCCTCGCGCAGCGGGCCGAAGGCCGAGAGGAAGCGGCGATAGGCGGCGGCGGTCTCGTCCAGCGGCCAGCTCAGCGCCGCCAGCCGGCGGCCGGTGTCGGGGTCGGCCGCGGCGTCCAGGCGCAGCGCATCGGCCGCCGCCGGCGGGATCGGGGTGCCGGCCGGGGCCACCCAGACGCCCGGGGCCGCGGCGCCGAATCCGGCGTCCTGCAGCGCCGTCCGTGCCGCCTCCCGTTCGGGTCCCCCCTGCTCCATCCCTGGGCCCAGCAGCACCAGCTCGAAGCCGCGGCCCGGGGCCGGCGGATGGGCGTTGTAGATGTGCTGGGTCGCCGACCGGAAGGTCTCCCGCCCCTTGTCGGCCAGGCGGTAGAAGCTGTTGCGGCCGACCCGGCTGCGCTCCAGCCAGCCATCGGCGGCCAGCCGCGACATCGCGGTGCGCACCACGCCGTCGCCGATGTCGATCGCGTGCAGGAAGGTGGACAGGGTGCCCAGCCACAGCGACCCGCCGCGCGGCACGACGGCGTCGCCATAGAGGGTGATGATGATCGACCAGGTCCGCGACGGCTCGGCCCTCAGGGTCTCCAGGATCCGGTCCAGGGCGGTTCGGGGCATGGCGAGGGCCGGGATGATCGAGATCAGGCGGTGCCCGTCCGCTTGCGGGAAGCGGGCTTGTCCCCCTCCGGCGACGGCACCGCCGCCAGGGCGTTCGCGGCGCCGGACAGCACCAGCTCGGTCGCCATCCGGGCATAGTCGGCGCGGCTCAGCCCCTTGCCCTCGCGGAACCACAGGTAATGCCAGTTCAGCATGCCGAACAGTGACATGGTCAGCGGCATCAGCCGGGTGCGGTCGGCCGCCACCTGCGGCACCGCCTGGGCCAGCGCGTCGGAGAAGATCCGCACCAGGGTGCGCTCCATCTCCTTCAGCTGCTCCTGCTGGTCGGCGGGCAGCAGCTTCAGGCTGGTGATCTGCACCTGATGCTCGGCATCGGCGTTGCGGTAGGATTCGAGCAGCGCGGCGGCGATGGCGTGCAGCCGGTCGCGGGCGCCGTTGGGCTCCGCCGCCGCCTTCTCCACCGCCGCGACCAGCAGCGACAGATGGTTCGACAGGATGTCGAACAGCACCGCTTCCTTGTCGCGGTAGTAGTGGTACAGCAGGGCCTTGGACATGCCGCAGGCCTTGGCGATCAGGCTCAGCGAGGCGCCGGTGAAGCCGTGCCGGGCGAACAGCTCCGCCACCTGGTGCAGGATCGCCTGCCGCTTCTCGTCGTAGTCCTGGGCGCGGGTTCGGGCCATGACCTCGGATCCGTTCACGATTCGTCGTCGCCCAGCCTCGGATCATCGGCCGCGCAGATCAAGAATTCTCTGATCGACCGGTCAATGAATGGCGGTCATGCGGCTTTGCCGGCTTCTGGCGCAGCACCGGGGCGGTGGTGGCCTGCCGGCGGTCGGCGCTGGGCCGGCAGCCGAACTGGGCGCGGTAGCGGCGCGAGAAGTATTCCGGCGAGGGGAAGCCGCAGGAGAAGGCGATCTCGGTGACGCTGAGGTCGGTCTGCTGCAGCAGCTGGTGCGCCTTGGCCATGCGCAGCAGCCCGTACTGGCTCAGCACCGACCGGCCGAGCTCCTGCCGGAAGCGGCGCTCGAGCTGGCGCAGCGACAGGCCGATGCGGCCGGCGATCGCGGCGCAGGGCAGCGGCTCGTCGAGGGTGCCGCGCATGATGTCCAGCGCCCGCGCCACCCCCGGATCGGGCGCCCGGCGGGCCGGCTCGTCTCCCAGCGTCTTCTGTTCGGTCTCCGGCGGGCGGACCCGGCCCAGCAGCAGGTGCTCGGCGACCTCGCCGGCCAGCCCGGCATCGGCCTGCCGGCCGATCCAGGCCACCATCATGTCGAGGATCGCCGCGGCCCCGGCGCAGGTGATGCGGTCGCCGGAGACGGCATAGAGCTGCGGCACCGCATGCACCGCGGGATAGCGCTCCTGGAACCCGGTCAGGTTGTCCCAGTGGATCGCCGCGCTGTGGCCGTCCAGCAGGCCGGCCTCGGCCAGCGCCTGGCTGCCGTTCTCGATGCCGCCGATCTCGACCCCGAAGCGGGCCAGGCGGCGCAGCCGCTGCAGCACCGGCCGGTGCCGGGCGGCGGTCGAGGATTCGAAACTGGCCAGCACGAACACCGTGCCGCAGCCCTCGGCCGCGTCGAGGTCGCCGTCGACTGGGGTGACCGCGCCGTTGCTGGCCCGGACCGGCCGTCCATCGGCCGAGACCACGGTCCAGGCGAACAGCCGCTCCTGCGCCAGCCAGTTGGCGACGAACAGCGGCTCGATCGCCGCGGCGAGGCCGAGGCTGGAGAATTCCGGCAGGACCAGGAAGGCCAGGGTGCGCATGCCGACCAGCATGCCACCCCATGATGGGGTGGGATGGACAGAAATCGACATCGGCATGGCGAAAAAGGACAGGTCGGGCCGCGGCAGACGCCCCCATTCTCCGGTCAACGCCAAGCCAGCGGGCCCCAAGCGACCGGGCACCCGGACAAGGAGATGACGATGGGTGCAGACACCGTGTGGAGCGCGGCCGACCAAGCTGCCGGCTATTCCCTCCCCGCCCCGTTCTTCTACGACGAATCGATCTACCGGGAGGAACGGGAGAAGATCTTCCTGAAGTCCTGGCACCTCGTCGGCCACATCAACGATTTCCGCGAGGCGGGCGACGTGGTGATGGAGACGATCCTCGACCAGAGCGTGATCGTGATGCGGGCGGCGGACGCCCAGATCCGCGGCTTCCACAATGTCTGCCAGCACCGCGGCAACCGCCTGGTCGAAACCCGGCGCAGCAAGGCCCGGGCGATCACCTGCGGCTACCACGCCTGGACCTACGGCCTCGACGGCGCCCTGCGCGGGGCGCCGCGCACCGAATGCCTGACCAATTTCGACAAGGCCGACCACGGCTTGAAGCCGGTGCGGGTTGAGGTCTTCGCCTCCTTCGTCTTCGTCAACCTCGACGCCGACGCCCGGCCGGTGGCCGAGATGGCGCCGGGCGCCGAGGCCCAGGCCCGGCGCTTCCTGCCCGATCTCGACCGGCTGGTGCTGATCGAGGAGGTCGACGTGCCGGTGGCGGCCAACTGGAAGGTGATCCAGGAGAACTCGATCGAGGGCTACCACTTCACCTATTCCGGCCCGGTGCACCGCGAACTGACCCAGCTGATCGACTTCGACGGCTACGAGCTGACGCCGCGCGGCGACTGGTGGACCTATATCGGCCCGCCGCGAAAGGGCGTCACCGAGGCCTATGGCGTGAAGCTGGAGGGCGCGACCTGGCAGACCGACTGGTTCTTCAACCTCGGGCTGTGGCCGAACGCGACGATCTACGCCTTCCCCTATTCCGACGTGGTCGGCACCTTCATCATGATCCCGACCGGGCCCGAGACCTCGCTGCTGCGCTTCGGTTATTACGGCCCGGAAGGCCGCGCGCTGCCGGAGGTGACCAAGGCCTGCATCCGCTGGATGAACCAGGACCTCGGGCCGGAGGACATCCAGCTCAACATCTCGAACCAGAAGGGGCTGCGGTCGATGGGCTTCAGCCATGGCCGCTACATCATCGGCGAGACGCCGGACAATCGCAGCGAGCACCTGGTGCGCCACTTCCACCGGCTGTGCCACCAGGCGATCCGCCCCGAAGCCGGCTGAAGGGCGACCCGACGATGGCCACGACCAATCATCGATACGACTACGTCATCGTCGGCGCGGGCTCGGCCGGCTGCGTCCTGGCGGCGCGGCTGACCGAGGACCCGGCGGTCCGGGTGCTGCTGCTCGAGGCCGGGCCGGCCGACCGCAGCTGGCAGATCCACATGCCGGCGGCGGTCGGCAGCCTGCTGTCCTCCGACCGGTTCAACTGGAACTACGTCTCGGACCCGGAGCCGTATCTCGACGGCCGCCGCCTGACCCATCCGCGCGGGCGGGTGCTGGGCGGGTCGTCCTCGATCAACGGCATGGTCTATATCCGCGGCCATGCCCGCGACTACGATGCCTGGGCCCAGATGGGGCTGCAGGGCTGGGCCTATGCCGACGTGCTGCCCTATTTCAAGCGGGCGGAGCGGCACGGCCTGGGCGGCGATGCCTATCATGGCGGCGACGGGCCCTTGTCCGTCTTCGCGCCCGACCCCGCCGCGTCGCCTCTGGCCGAAGCCTTCCTCCGGGCGGGCGCCGAGGCCGGCTACGGCCTGACCGACGACGTCAATGGCGAGCGCCAGGAAGGCTTTGGCCGGATCGACCGCACCACCGGCGGCGGCCGGCGCTGGAGTGCTGCGCGCGCCTATCTCAAGCCGGCGCGGAAACGCCCGAACCTCACCGTGCTGACCGGCGCCCTGGTCCGCCGCATCGTGCTCGAGGGCGGCCGGGCGGTCGGCGTCGAATACGCCAGGCAGGGGCGGGTCGCCACCGCCCGGGCCGCGGCCGAGGTGATCCTGTCCGGCGGGGCGATCAACTCGCCGCAGATCCTGCAGCTCTCCGGCATCGGTGCCGCCGACGAGCTGGCGGCGCTGGGCATCCAGCCGCTGGTCGACCTGCCCGGCGTCGGCGCCAACCTGAACGACCACCCCGACATCGTCATCCAGCACCGCTGCCCGCAGCCGGTGTCGCTGTTCGGGGTCAACCGCGGCCTCGCCAAGCTGACCACCGGGCTGCGCTGGTTCGCCGGCAAGTCCGGCCCGGCGGCGTCGAACCATTTCGAGGCCGGCGGCTTCATCCGCAGCCGGCCGGGGATCGAGCACCCCGATCTGCAACTGACCTTCATGCCGATCGCCATCAAGCCCGGCACGGTCGAGGATGTCGGCGGCCATTCCTTCCAGGTGCATATCGACCTGATGCGGCCCAAGAGCCTGGGGCACGTCAGGATCCGCTCGGCCGACCCGGCCCAGCCGCCGGCGATCCGCTTCGACTATCTGAAGGAGGCGCAGGACCGCGACGACCTGCGCGCCTCGGTCCGGCTGACCCGCGAGATCCTGGCCCAGCCGGCGTTGGCGCCGTTCCGCGGCGAAGAGATCTATCCCGGCCCCGCCGTGCGCACGGATGACGAGATCGACGCCTATCTGCGCCAGGGCATCGAGACCTGCTACCACCCGGTCGGCACCTGCCGCATGGGGCGAAACGGGTCCAGCGTGGTCGACGGGCAGTGCCGGGTGCATGGCGTGGCGGGGTTGCGCGTGGTCGACGCCTCGGTGATGCCGGCGATCGTCAGCGGCAACACCAACGCGCCCACCATCATGATCGCGGAGAAGGTCAGCGACCTGATCCGCGGCCGGCCGCCGCTGCCGCGGCAGGATCATCCGGTATGGATCCATCCCGCCTGGGAACTGGCGCAGCGTTGAAGGAGCCCTAACGATGACGGCATTGCTGCACCCCGCCGCCGCGTCCGCTCGGGAGGCGGACACCGAGGCCCGGGTTGACCTGGCCGCCGCCTTCCGCTGGTTCGCGCGGCTCGGCATGCATGAATCGATCGCCAACCACATGAGCGTGGCGGTCTCCGAAGACGGGTCGCGCTTCCTGATCAACCCGTGCCGGCTGCACTTCTCGCGGGTCACCGCCGGCAGCCTGCTGCTGCTCGACGCCCATGACCCGACCACGCTGGACAAGCCGGACGCGCCGGACCCCACCGCCTGGTACCTGCACGCCCGGCTGCATGCGCGGCTGCCGCAGGCCCGCTGCGTCATGCATCTGCATTCGAAATACGCCACCGCCCTGGCCAGCCTGGCCGACAGCACCATGCATCCGATCGACATGAACACGGCGCGCTTCTTCGGCCGGGTGGCGATCGATGACGGCTTCGCCGGCATGGCCCTGTCGGACGAGGAGGGCGACCGCCAGGCCGCGCTGATGACCGAGGGCAAGACGGTGCTGCTGATGGCCAATCACGGCGTGCTGGTGATCGGCGCCACCGTTGCCGACGCCTTCGACGAGCTGTACTATTTCGAGCGCGCGGCCGAGACCCTGATCACCTGCTACGGCACCGGCCAGCCCCTGCGCGTGCTGCCCGACGACGTCGCCCGGCTGACCGAACAGCAATGGCGCGGCTACATCAGCTTCGCCGCCGACCACCTCGACAACGTCAAGGCCATCCTGGACGAGGAGGAGCCGGGGTACCGAGGGTGAGGAGAGCCGCCTCCGCCACGCCCCTCGTCATTGCGAGGAGGCGAAGCCGACGAAGCAATCCATGGCGCCGCCTGGCATGGATTGCTTCGCTGCGCTCGCAATGACGGAGGAGGGGGCCTGACGCCTAAACCGGTATCGCCACGCTGTTCTTGATCTCTCTCAGGGCGAAGTTCGAGCTGATGTGCTGCACCGCGGGGCTGGTGAACATCACCTCCTTCAGGAACTTCTCGTACTCCAGCGGGCTCTTGGTCACGATCCGCAGGATGTAGTCGGCCGAGCCGGTCATCGAATAGAACTCCAGCACCTCCGGCCGCTCGGCGATGGTCTTCTCGAAGGCCGCGATCTGCTCGCCATCGTGCTTGGCCAGGGTGACATGGGCGAAGGCGGTCTCGCCGAAGCCCAGCTTGGCCGGGTCGACCCGGGCGACGTAGTCCTTGATCACGCCGCGCTCCTCCAGCGCCTTCAGCCGCCGCCAGGTCGGCGAGGTCGACAGGCCGATGGCGTCGGCCAACTCCTGCACGCTCTGCCGGGCGTTGCGCTGCAGCGCCGCCAGGATGGCGCGCTCGAACCGGTCCAGATCCTCGCCATCTCCAGGCATGACATTCCCCGATAGCGGCATTGTTGGGTGGATCATACCTCAATATCCGCGATCCCGGGTCCAGTCCGGCAAAACTTTTCCGCGAGCCGGGCGCATTCTTTCCACAGGAGATGCGCCTTGCGCGTCGGGTCAGAAGCAGGACGACACCGTGACCGCTCTCGCCTTCCAGCAGCCCCGCCGTCCCAGCCCCCATCACGTTGCGCTCGCCAACGCGCCCGATCCCGGCGTCGACTGGCGCCGCGTCGCCCATCTGCTGCACGTCTCGCGCGCCCTCGATGCGCTGGAGGAGACGGTGCTGGTGCCGCAGAAGAAGGTGCTCTACCAGTTTTCCGCCCGCGGCCACGATTTGGCGCAGATCCTGCTGGGCACGCGGCTGACCGACCCCAGGGATGCGATCTGCGGCTATTACCGGTCGCGGCCGATCCTGCTGACCCTCGGCGTCGACCTGGCCGACGCGCTGGGCTCGTCGATGGCCCGGGCCGACGGCTATTCCGACGGCCGCGACATCGGCGTGGTGTTCAACCACCCCAATCTCTCCGGGCCCTCGGCGCTGCCGATGTGCGGCGGCGTCGGCACCCAGTACACCCCGACCACCGGCTGGGCCCAGGCGATCGAATATGGCCGCACCGTGCTGCACGACCCGGCCTGCGACCGTGCCATCGGCGTCGCCCTGGGCGGCGATGCCTCGGTCGCCACCAACGGGTTCTGGTCGGCGCTGACCATCGCCACCACCCAGCGCCTGCCGGTGCTGTTCTACATCGAGGACAATGGCTACGGCATCTCGGTGCCGTCGCATTTCCAGACCCCGGGCGGCGACATCGCCGCCAACCTCGCCAGCTTCCGCGGCCTGCACATCCTGGCCGGTGACGGCACCGATCCGGCCGAGGCGGCGCGGCTGGTCGACGCCGCCGTGGCCCATGTCCGCGACAGCCGTGGGCCGTGCCTGCTGCGGCTCAAGGTGCCGCGGCTGGAGGGCCACAGCTTCCAGGACACCCAGACCTACAAATCGGCCGAGGTGGTGGCGGCGGAATGGGCCCGCGACCCGCTGCCCAAGCTCAGGGAATTCCTGGTCCCGGCCGTGCTGGACGCGGCCGACTGGGACGCGCTGGCGGCCGAGGCCGAGGCGGCGGTGCAGGCGGCGCGGGCGGCGGCCGAGGCGCGGCCGGTGGCCGACCCCGCCACCGTCACCCGCCACGTCTTCTCCGACGATCAGCCGCAGGTGATGGGCGGGCTGCGCGGCCGGGGCATCGTCCCGGCCGCCGGGCGCGCGGCGCCGCAGCCGGAAGGGCCGCGGATCAACATGGTCACCGCCATCCGCCGCACCCTCGACCATGAGCTGTCGGCCAATCCGCGCATGGTCATCCTGGGCGAGGACATCGGCCCCAAGGGCGGCGTCCATGCCGTGACCCTGGGGTTGCAGGCCAAGCACGGCGCTGACCGGGTGATGGACACCAGCCTGTCGGAGGAGGGCATCGTCGGCCGCTCCGTCGGCCTCGCCCTGGCCGGGCTGCTGCCGGTGCCGGAGATCCAGTTCCGCAAATACGCCGACCCGGCGGTGGAGCAGATCAACGATTGCGGCACGCTGCGCTGGCGCACCAACAACCGCTTCGCGGCGCCGATGGTGCTGCGCATGCCGGTCGGCTTCTTCAAATGCGGCGACCCCTGGCACAGCCAGACCAACGAGGTGCAGTTCGTGCATGCGCCGGGCTGGAAGGTGGCGGTGCCGTCCAACGCCGAGGACGCGGTCGGGCTGCTGCGCGCGGCGCTGCGCGGCGACGACCCGGTGATGTTCCTGGAGCACCGCGCCATGCTCGACGCCGCCTGGGCCCGCCGGCCCTATCCCGGCGACGATTATGTGCTGCCCTTCGGCCGGGCCCGGACCACGATGGCGGGCAGCGACCTGACCATCGTCACCTGGGGCGCCATGGTCGAGCGGGCGGAGGAGGCGGCGCGCAGCAGCGGCAAATCGGTCGAGGTGATCGACCTGCGCACGCTGATGCCGTGGGACAGCGCGGCCGTGCTGGCCTCGATCGCCCGCACCCGGCGCTGCCTGATCGTGCACGAGGACCTGCGCACCGGCGGCTTCGGCGCCGAGATCGCGGCCGTGGTGGCGGAGGAGGCGTTCATGGACCTCGACGCCCCGGTGGCGCGGCTGACCATGCCGGACATCCCCAGCCCCCACAATCCGGCCCTGCTCGACGCCGCGGTGCCCTCGGTCGAGCGCATCCGCGACCGGATCCTCGCGCTGACCGGGTTCTGACATGGCCGATACGATCGAAGTCACCGGTGTCGACGTCCTGGCGCCGATCCAGCAGGAGGGCACCAAGGCGGCAGTGCGCAGCTGGTTCGCGGCGGTCGGCGACACGGTGCGCGAGGGCGACCCACTGGTCGAGCTGGAGACCGACAAGGTCGCGGTCGAGGTGCCGGCCCCTGCCTCCGGCGTGCTGACCGAGATCCTGATCCCCGCCGACCAGGACGCCACGCCCGGTGCGGTGCTGGGGCGGATCGGGGCGGGCGCCGGTGAGGCCCGATCTTCCTTAGTCCCCCCTCCCCTTGCGGGAGGGGGGCAGGGGGAGGGGGTTGTCGATGACAGTCACCCACATCCGCCAATCCCTGACCGAACGTCCGGTCAATTCTTATCCGGCTCCGGCGGCGGAAACCCCCTCCCCCTAGCCCCCTCCCGCGAGGGGAGGGGGGACGCCAAGGTAGCCGACCGCTCGATCGCCGATTTCGATCCGGCGCTGCGGCTGTCGCCCTCGGTGCGCAAGCTGCTGGCCGAGACCGGGCTGGACCCCGCCGGGCTGACCGGCAGCGGCAAGGACGGGCGGCTGACCCGCCAGGATGTCGAGCAGGAGGTCGCGCGGCGCCGGGCGCCTGTCGAAACACCTGTCGAAACCTCCGCTCCTGCGGCTCCGCCACTTCGCACCTCCGCCCCCGGCGGCTCCCGCCTGATCCAGCATGACGGCATGCGCCGGCGCATCGCCGAGCACATGGCCCATTCCCTGGCCACGGCGCCGCATGTCACCGCGGTGTTCGAGGCGGATTTCACCGCCGTTCTGGCCCATCGCACCGCCAGCAGGGCGGCGTTCGAGCGCCAGGGCGTCGCCCTGACCGTCACCGCCTATATCGTCCAGGCCTGCGTCGCGGCGATGCAGGCGGTGCCGGTGGTCAACAGCCGCTGGCACGCCGACGCGCTGGAGGTGTTCGACGACATCAACATCGGCATCGGCACCGCGCTGGGCGACAAGGGCTTGGTGGTGCCCGTGGTGCACCGGGCGCAGGCGCTGTCGCTGCTGGGCACCGCCGGGCGGCTGCAGGAAACCACCGCCCTGGCCCGCGCCGGCAAACTGGCGCCGGCGGATGTCCAGGGCGGCACCTTCACCATCTCGAACCACGGCGTGTCGGGGTCGCTGCTGGCGGCGCCGATCATCATCAACCAGCCGCAGACCGCCATCCTGGGCATCGGCAAGGTCGAGAAGCGGGTGGTGGTGCGCGAGGTCGCCGGCAGCGACGCCATGCTGATCCGGCCGATGGCCTATGTCTCGCTGTCGATCGACCACCGCGCCCTCGACGGCGCCCAGACCAATGCCTGGCTGACCCGGTTCGTCGCCGCCCTCGAGGACTGGCCGCCGATCTCTTAGGCCGACCTACGCCTGCGGCGTGCCGGGATGGGCGAAGGTCCACAGCCGATTCGCCGCGAAGCCCCAGAACAGCACCAGCAGCGTGGTCGCGGCCTGGGCCGGCAGGTAGTCGGCGCCCAGCCGGCCGACCAGCCCCCACATCAGCGCGCCGGTCCAGGCGAAGCCCGAGGCCGCGACCAGGACGAAGCGCCACGCCGCTTCGCCATGCGGCCGGTCGCTGGCGAAGGTCAGCCGGCGGTTCAGGCCGTAGGACACGACGCCGCCGGCGATGTAACCGGCCAGCGTCGCCGGCAGCGGCGCGGCGGTGCCCGATTCGACCAGCCCGACCAGCACGGCGTAATGCACTGATGTGGCGACCAGGCCGACGCCGGCATAGCGGGCGAATTGCCGGCGGGCCGCGGGGGGTGGGGGAGGCTGGACGGTCATCCGCCTGTCCTGGCACAGACGCCGGCCGGCGTCATCCGCGACGGGCACCCCGGGGCGGCCGCATGAGGATCGATCGCATTTGCATTGACAGCGGGGGCCGGTTGCGGTTTCGCTGTCTCCGCTTGATGTCCTGTGGAACGAATCAACGTGATCTCCCTGTCCCCGATGCCGCGACGACGACGCCGCCGTCAGCCCGCCTTCACCGGCGCGGCGGCCTGAGGCGTCCCGGGGTGCTCGCAAAACCATGAAGCGGGCAAGGCGGAGGCCGGTCGGCGCGCGCACCGACGATCTCCGTTCCAAGGATCATTCCCGAGTGTTCTCCCTGAAGACCGAACGGCCGCACGACGCGGCCGAGATCGACGCCCTGCTCGACCTTGCCTTCGGCCCGAACCGGCAGGGCAAGACCTCCTACCGCTACCGCGACGGCATCGCGCCGGTGCGCGGCCTGTGCTTCGTGGTGCGCGAGGACGGGCGGCCTTCCGGCCGGATCCTCGGCTCGATTCGCTACTGGCCGCTGATGGTCGGGCCGGACATGCGGGCGCTGCTGCTGGGCCCGCTCGCGGTGCGGCCGGAGCTGCGCGGCGCCGGCGTCGGCGCCACCCTGATGCGGCGCAGCATGGAGCGCGCGGCCGACCAGGGCCACCGGCTGGTGCTGCTGGTCGGCGATCTTGCCTACTACGCCCGCTTCGGTTTCCAGCCGGCGGCGCCGCTGGGCTTCACCATGCCGGACGAACAGCCGCACCGGCTGCTGGTGGCCGAACTGCGCCTGGGCGCGCTGGAAGGCTGCGTTGGCGGCACCTTGCTACGGGCCGATCCGGCCAGCTCTGCGCAGATTTCGGTCTCAATGCGCGCGGCCCTGTGTTAGACAGCCCCCCGATCCCCGAGGGCCAGTCTCAGCGTGGCATGAAGACCTTTCTCGAATTCGAAAAGCCGATTGCCGAAATCGAAGGCAAGATCGAGGAGCTTCGGCACATCACCGATGCCGGCGAGCTCAACATCGCCGACGAGGTCACCCGGCTCCAGGCCAAGGTCGACAAGCTGCTGCGCGACACCTATCGCGGGCTGACCCCGGCCCAGAAGGTGCAGGTGGCGCGCCACCCGAATCGACCGCATGCGCTCGACTACATCCAGGGCCTGATCACCGACTTCCAGCCGCTCGCCGGCGACCGCGCCTTCGGCGAGGACCGGGCCATCGTCGGCGGCCTCGGCCGGTTCCAGGGCCGGTCGGTGGTGGTGATCGGGCAGGAGAAGGGCAACGACACCGAAAGCCGGCTGCGCCACAGCTTCGGCATGTCGAAGCCGGAGGGCTACCGCAAGGCCCAGCGCCTGCTCGACCTGGCCGACCGCTTCCACCTGCCGGTGATCACCATCGTCGACACCGCCGGCGCCTATCCCGGCGTCGCGTCGGAAGAGCGCGGCGTGGCCGAGGCCATCGCCAAGTCGATCGAATCCTGCCTCCGGGTCCAGGTCCCGGTCGTCTCCGTCGTGATCGGCGAGGGCGGCTCGGGCGGCGCCATCGGCATCGCCGTGGCCGACCGCGTGCTGATGCTGGAGCATGCGATCTATTCCGTGATCACGCCGGAAGGCTGCGCCTCGATCCTGTGGCGCAGCGCGTCCCACAGCCAGGAGGCCGCGGCCGCCCTGAAGCTGACGGCGCAGGACCTCAAGCAGCTCGGCGTCATCGACGGCGTGATCGAGGAGCCGGTCGGCGGCGCCCACCGCTTCCCGCAGGACGCGATCCGCGCGGTCGGCGACGCGATCGGCGCGGCGCTGGCCCCGCTCGGCGACCTCGACGGCAAGACCCTGCGCAACCGCCGGCGCGAGAAGTTCCTGGCGATCGGCCAGAACCTGGGCTGACCCACCCTCTCCATGACGTCATCCCCGCGAAAGCGGGGATCTCGCAAGGCTTTGTCCGGGAAGAGATTCCCGCTTTCGCGGGAATGACGGTCAAGGCGCGAAGGCGCCGGCGGACCTGAGCCGGAAACGGCAAGGGCCGCCCGCGGCGGCCCCTGGAGCGTCGGACCGGGTCCGACGCGGATAACAGCCGGCTACCAGATCGACGCCGCGGCCCGCGCCGGCTCCGGCTGCTGCCGCTCCCCGGCCTCGATCTGCTCCAGGAAATGGGTCACCAGCCGCTGGTACAGCGCGTCGCCCAGGCAGGCATCCTCCATCCCGACATCGATGTTCGGGTTGTCGTTGACCTCGATCACCACCGGTCCGTTCGCCGTCTCCTTGAGGTCGACGCCGTAGAGCCCGGTGCCGATCAGCGAGGCGGCGGCCAGCGCCGCGGACAGCACCGCCGGCGGCACGGCATCCAGCGGCACCGCCTCGGTCGCGCCCTCCTCGCTGCGCCCGTCGCGGCCGTGGCGGAAGATCTGCCAATGGCCATGCACCATGCCGTAGCGGCAGGCGAACAGCGGCTGGCCGGCCAGCACGCCGATGCGCCAGTCGAAGCTGGTGTAGAGGTATTCCTGGGCCAGGATCAGGCGTGACCGGCGCAGCAGCCGCCGCCCCGCCACCGGCAGCTCGGCCGGGGTGTCGACCCGGACCACGCCGCGCGAGCAGGCGCCGTCGGGGATCTTCAGCACCAGCGGGAAGCCCAAGGCCTCGCCGGCGGCCAGCAGGGTGTCGGACCGCACCGCCAGGGTGCGCGGCTGGGCCACGCCCTCGGCCTTCAGCCGCTCGTGCAGATAGACCTTGTTGCAGCAGCGCAGGATCGAGACCGGGTCGTCGATCACAGGCAGGCCCAGCCGCGCCGCGCCTTCCGCGAAGACATAGCTGGGGGTCTGCAGCGCGGTGGTCTCGCGGATGAACAGCGCGTCGAAGCCGCCGAGTCGGGGCAGGTCGCGATGGCCCAGGCATTCGGTCTCGACCCCCATCGACGCCGCGACGTCGCGCAGCCGGTCGATGGTGGCCGGCCGCGACGGCGGCAGCGCCTCCTCGGGGTTCACCAGCACCGCCAGGCGGCGGGCGCGGCGGAACGGGCGCGGCGTCGGCGGGGTGCCGGCCAGCCGCTCCAGCGCGGCGTGCAGCAGGCGGCGCTGCCGCGGGTCCAGGCCGGGCAGCGGCTCCGCCACCACCTGCAGCAGCTGGGCGCGGGCCGGGTCGATCTGCAGGGTCATCAGCGGCAGGCCGAACGCCTCATAGGCGGCCTCGGCCACCTCCTGCAGATGCGGCCGGTCGCAGCGGCCCAGGGCGACGAACAGGCGCCGGGGCACGGCCAGGCGGCCGTTGCCGCCCTGATGGTGGTGCTGCGCCGCCAGGGCGCGATCCACCGCGGCGCGGCGGCTGCGGGCCAGCCGGTCGTCGGCCTGGTCGGCCAGGGCGGCGGCGGTGGGGGTCACGGCATAGCCGCGGGCCTCGGCGATCAGCGAGACGTAGTAGCCGAAGGACAGGGGGCGCTGGTCACGGCACAGATTGACCACCATGGCGCCGCGCACGGCGCCAAGCTCGGGCAGGTGGTGGCCGTCCAGCAGGTCGTCGGGGGTGACGACGCGGCAACTGGGAGGCAGGTCGTCGGACAGCCCATCCGGGTCGTCGACGACAATCAGGGTTGTGGCCATGGGTCCGTAATGGCGGTGGAAAGGGCCCGTATCGTCCCGCAGGCCCGCCTAAAGGTGCCATTCGGATTGTGGGATGGCGCCGTCAGGCGGTGGCGAACACCCGCTGCGTGAACCGTTGGGCGAGGCGGCCGAGCTCCGGGCCCAGCACCCGGTCCTCGGCGACCGGCGGCACGACGGCCCGAACCTCGTCGACGAAGGGCCGCAGGGCCGGCGGTGCCGCGCGGCCGGTGACATGCAGCGCCTGGGACGCGACCACGGCCAGCATGGCCAGCGCGGCGTCCAGGCAGCGGCCGGCGCGCTCCTCCTTCGACCAGGCCGGGAACGCGGTGGTGGCGACGTCGTCCTGGCCGGAGCCCGCCGCCTCGGTGCCGGGGATGAAGGTGCGCTGCGCCGCCGCCTTGGCCTGCTCCAGATACCCGGTCACCGCCATCGGCACATAGCCCAGGCTGCCATGGCCGTCGCTGTCGCTGGGGTCGCGCCCGACCATCAGCAGGTCGGGCAGGTGCGACACCCGGCCGGCCAGCAGCTTCGAGCTGTGGCGGTCGCACAACAGGCAGAGATCGGCCCAGATCGCCGCCAGATCGTCCAGCGCCGGGGTCGCCATGGCGTTGTGGTAGCCGCCGGTGCTGAGGCAACGGCCATGGGGATGGCCCGGGCCCGCCTCGTCCGGCGGGATGTAGACCGGGTTGTCCGAGGCCGAGGCCAGCGACACCGTCGCCGCCCGCTCCGCCGTCGCCAGCGCGCGATGCGCCTGGCCCAGCACCCGCGGCACGATGCGGTAGCTGACCGGGGCCTGGTAGCCGCGCCGGCCGTCGCCGGAGCTGTCGAGAAACGCCCTGAGGCCGCGCAGGGCCGTAGCCTCGTGCGCGTCGCCCCACAGCGCCTCCAGCGCCGCGTCGTAATGCTCCAGCGGCGCCCGGAAGGCCTCGATCGACAGGGCGAACACGGTCTCGGCCAGCCGGACCCGGCGGCGGGCCGCGAGGGCGGCGTCGGCCACCAGCGCCGCGGCGCAGGGCGACCCGTTGATCAGCGATCCCCGCTCCTTGACCTCCAGCTCGAAGCCGGCGCTGAGCGCGGCGAACAGCGGATACAGCGCCAGGATCTCGCCGGCGCCGCCCTGGCCGGCGGCCGGCACCTCCGGCAGCGGGCCGCCGTCCAGCATGGCGGCGACGGCCAAAGCGATCCGCGGCGTGGTGGCGGCGTGGCCCTCCAGGAAGTTGGCCAGCCGGGCCAGGACGATGCCGCGCACCACCCGGTCGGGCAGCGGGTCGCCGAAGGCGGTGGCGGCGGCGAAGGCCTTGATCCGGGCGTGGCGGTCGCGCTCCTCCGGCCGCAGGCGCCGGTCGGCCAACTCGCCCATCGCGGTGGTGACGCCGTAGATGACGAGGTTCGGATCGATGTCGATCAGCTGCAGGAACGAGGCGCGGCACTCCGCGATCCGCCGCAGCGCCGCCTCGGTCAGGCGCACGCCCTCGCCCTGCCAGGCGACGCGGTGCAGGGCGTCCAGCGTGATGTCCGCCCGTGTCGTCAGTGCCACCGTCATCCGGATCCGCTCCCGTTTCGGGGACCTTCGGCGCCCCCGTCGGCGGGCAGCTTGGCAAAAGCAAAGGCCGGCGGCGATGGGATTCGCCGGCCGGCCCTTGTTGTGTCGTGCGTCCCGGTTAACCGGGACGGTCACGCCGCCGACCTGCAACGGTTACACCAGAGTGCTATGGTCGGTTACACCATCACGCTGTGGCGGTGACACCCCAAGCTCGGATGGTTACACCGTCTCGCCGCGGATGGTTACACCACCGCGCCGTGGCAGTGCTTGAACTTCTTGCCCGAGCCGCAGGGGCAGGGGGCGTTGCGCGGGGTGTGTTCCCAGTCCGGGTTCAGGGCGAAGGCTGCGCTGGCCGCCGCCACCGCGCCGCCGGCGGTCGCCATCTCCGGCGGTGCGCCCAGCGCCGGGTCGAAGCGGCTCTCATGCATCTCGCGCTGCATCGCCGCCTGCTGCTGGGCCTCGATATCCTCGGGCCGGTTGATCCGCAGCTCGACCTGGCACAGCACCTGGGTGACGTTCTCGCGCAGGGCGCCCAGCATCTCTTCGAACAGGTTGAACGCCTCGGCCTGGTACTCGCGCAGCGGGTCGCGCTGGGCGTAGGCCCGCAGGTTGATGCCCTGGCGCAAATGGTCGAGGGTCAGCAGGTGGTCCTTCCAGCTCTGGTCCAGGATCTGCAGCAGCAGGCTCTTCTCGGCCATGTGCATGATTTCCTGGCCGTAGGCCTCGACCTTGGCCGCCATCTTGGCCTCGACCGCGTCCTGGATCCGCTCCTCGATCTCGCGGTTGGCGATGCCTTCTTCCTTGCCCCACTCCTTGACCGGCAGGTCCATGCCGAACAGGCGCAGCGATTCCTCGTGCAGCCCGTCGAGGTTCCACTTCTCGGCGTAGCTGTTCTCGGGGATGGCGCGGGCGACGATGTTGGCCACCACCTCCTGCCGCATGTCGCTGACCATGGCGCCGACATCGTCGGCCTGCATGATCTCGCGGCGCTGCTCGTAGATCACCTTGCGCTGGTCGTTCATCACGTTGTCGAAGCGCAGCAGGTTCTTGCGGATGTCGAAGTTGCGCGCCTCGACCTTCTCCTGCGCCTTCTCCAGCGCCCGGTTGATCCAGGGGTGGATGATCGCCTCGCCCTCCTTCAGGCCGAAGCGGCGCAGGATGCCGTCCAGCCGCTCGGAGGCGAAGATGCGCATCAGGTCGTCTTCCAGCGACAGGAAGAACTTCGACCCGCCGGGGTCGCCCTGGCGGCCGGACCGGCCGCGCAGCTGGTTGTCGATGCGGCGGCTCTCATGCCGCTCGGTGCCGACCACGTAGAGGCCGCCGGCCTTGAGCACGATCTCGCGGTTCGCCGCCACCTCGGCCCGGATCTCGGCCTCGCGCTGGGCGCGGGCGGCCGGGTCGTCGATGCCGGCGAGCTCCAGGTCCACCCGCATCTCGACATTGCCGCCGAGCTGGATGTCGGTGCCGCGGCCGGCCATGTTGGTGGCGATGGTCACGGCGCCCGGCCGGCCGGCCTGGGCGACGATGTAGGCTTCCTGCTCGTGGAAGCGGGCGTTCAGCACGTTGTGCGGGATCTTCTCGCGCTGCAGCAGCGCGGCCAGCGTCTCCGACTTCTCGATCGACACGGTGCCGACCAGGACCGGCTGCTGCCGGGCGTTGCACTCGCGGATCAGGGTGACGATCGAGGCGTATTTCTCGCGGACGGTGCGGTAGACCTCGTCGTCCTCGTCCTTGCGGGTGACCGGGACGTTGGTCGGGATCTCGACCACTTCGAGGCCGTAGATCTCGCCGAATTCCGCCGCCTCGGTCTGCGCCGTGCCGGTCATGCCGGCCAGCTTGGGATAGAGGCGGAAATAGTTCTGGAAGGTGATCGAGGCGAGGGTCTGGTTCTCGCGCTGGATCTGGACGTGCTCCTTGGCCTCGATCGCCTGGTGCAGGCCCTCGGAATAGCGCCGGCCCTCCATCATGCGGCCGGTGAACTCGTCGATGATGATGACCTTGTCATCCTTGACGATGTAGTCGCGGTCGAGCTGGAACATCACATGGGCGCGGAGGCCTTGGGTGACGTGGTGGACGATGCTCACATTGTGGATGTCGTACAGGTTGTCGCCCTGCAGCATCCCGGCCTCGAACAGCAGCCGCTCGATCTTGACCTGGCCGGCCTCGGTCAGGGCGACGGTCTTCTGCTTCTCGTCGTGCTCGTAATCCTCGGCCGCCACCAGGTTCGGGATCAGCGCGTCGATCCGCATGTACATCTCCGACGAATCCTCCGCCGGGCCGGAGATGATCAGCGGAGTCCGCGCCTCGTCGATCAGGATCGAATCGACCTCGTCGACGATGGCGTAGTTGAAGGGCCGCTGGACCATGTCCTCCAGCCGGAACTTCATGTTGTCGCGCAGGTAGTCGAAGCCGAACTCGTTGTTGGTGCCGTAAGTGATGTCGGCGGCATAGGCCTGGCGGCGCTCGTCGTCGGTCAGCCCGTGGACGATGCAGCCGACCGAGAGGCCGAGGAAGTTGTAGACCCTGCCCATCCAGCCGCTGTCGCGCTGGGCGAGGTAGTCGTTGACGGTGACGACATGGACGCCCTTGCCGCCCAGCGCGTTGAGATAGACCGCGAGGGTGGCGACCAGCGTCTTGCCTTCGCCGGTCTTCATCTCGCTGATCTTGCCCTGGTGCAGCACGATGCCGCCGACCAGCTGCACGTCGTAGTGGCGCTGGCCCAGCACCCGCCGCGCCGCCTCGCGCACCGTGGCGAAGGCCTCGGGCAGCAGGTCGTCGAGCGACTCGCCCTTCTCCAGCCGGTCGCGGAACTCCTGCGTCCGGCCCTGCAGCTGCTCATCGCTCAGCGCCTGGACCTGGGGTTCCAGGGCATTGGTCTCGACCACCGGGCCGGTGATGAGTTGCTTGACCCAACGATCGTTGGATGAACCGAACAGCTTTCGGGCGAGCGCACCGAACATCGAAACCTCGACTTGGATGGGAGAACGCCACGTCGCGTCCTCCCAGAGAATTGGGGCCGCGCGGCCGAGCTTTCAACGCGCAGCCCCCGCCGTCGCCGCGGCGCTGCGGTCAAAATGCCCGGCCTGCGGGCGCGGCACCATAGCCGAAGGGTTCCGCCCTGCCAATGGCCGCCAATAGCCGCAGGCGGGACCGCCGGAGTGGGGCGGTCCGGCTGCGCAGGCGGGCTATTTCGCCGGGTCGGCGGCGATGGCGCTGCCCTTCAGCAGCACCACCTCGGTGACCTCGCCGCTGATGCCGAAATCGCTGTCGTTGATCATCATCAGTGACCCGTCGCCGGCCAGGGCCAGCCCTTCGATCTTGACCGGCACCTCGGGGTGGTCGGCGCTGTCGAAGCGCAGGGTCTTGGTCACCGGCACGATCTTGGCGGCCGCGAGGTCCTTGGTCTGCTCCAGGCTCGGCAGGGTGTCGAGGCCGTCCCAGGCGGTGCCGTGCAGGTCGGTGGCCCCGGCCAGTGAGATCTCATAGAGCTTGGTGGTGCCGTCGGTGCGCTCCAGCACCAGGAAGCGGTCGGGCCCCAGCCCCATCATCTCGCTGATGCGCGGGTCGCTCTGCTTGCTTGACGGGTCCAGCCGGAAGCTCTGCGGGTCGTCCAGGGTGTAGACGTACTCGCCGGTCACCGCGAGGGTCGCCGGGTCCAGGGTCCACAGCCGGGCGTTCTTGGCCGCCCGGTAGGTGTCGGCGTCGGGGTTGGCCAGCGGGTTCTGGATGATGGTGGCCAGGCGCTTGTTGTCGGGCGTGATCGCCAGGGATTCCAGGCCGCGGTTGAGGAAGCGCCGGGCCAGCACCGCCGGCAGGCCGCCATCGACCGGGTAATGCGCGCCGGTGAAGTCGCCCTCGGTGCCCGCGGGCACGATGCGGCGGAGGATCTTGCCGTCGGCGGCGACATGCAGCAGCGACGGGCCGTTCTCCTCCGACACCCAGAAGCTGCCGTCGGCCAGCGGCACGACCGCTTCCGCGTCGACCGCGTCGGGGTTCTGCTGCAGCTTCTTGCCCGCGAGGTCGAGCGGCTGCTCGGTCGAGGCATGGGTCAGCGGGTTCAACAGGCCGTTGACCGGGGTGCCGGCGCCGTCGCGCAGCGGCAGCACGGTGTCGACCGTGAAGCTGCCGCCGGCCTTCAGGGTGATGCGGTAGATCGAGGGGGAGTAGTCCGGCAGCGCATAGATGCGGCCGCCCTTGACGTCGCCGCAGATGGTCTTGCCGTCGACCCCGAACACGTCCTTCACGTCGCCGCAGGTGAAGTTGGGGCCGCGGTCCGAGATGGTCCAGAAGGTCAGCGGCGGATCGTCGGCGCGGCGGCCGGCGCCGCTGCCGATGCCGACGTTGAGCACCCGGGTGGTGCCGCCGGGCACCGACATGCTGCCCAGCGCCAGCTTCGGGTCGTCGCTGCGGTAGACGGTCACGGTCTCGGCCGCCATCGCGGCGGGGACGGCCAGGGTCGAGAGCAGCAGCGTGGTGGCGGCGAGACGGAACGCCATGTACCTCTCCTTAAATCTTTGTCACGTCGGGTGCCGCCTGTCGCGGCAACCCGGCCGGAGACCTGCCGGTCTGCCGAGCTTTCTGCGGTTTCGCCCCGCTGCAGGCCAAGTGAAGCTTTGATGACGGGGCCCCGCCGTCGGCTTGTGCCGGGTTTCGCCCTGTGCTTTACCTGTCGGCCACGTCGCGCAGCTGGCGCCGCCGCGATCCCATGACCAGATGCCTGCCGCCCGTGGCAGGGCGCCGCTCGTCCCACACCTCGGAAAGGACGCGTTTCGATGTCTTCCCTTGCCCTTCGCCTGCTCGCCGGCGCGGCTGCCCTCTCCCTCCTCGCCGCCGGCCCCGCCATGGCGCAGGACGCGGCCAAGCCCGCGGAAACTCCGGCGGCAGCCGCCCCAGCCACTGCGGCCCCGGCGGATGCCGATCCGGTCGCGGCCACCGTCAACGGCCAGCCGATCCTGCGCTCCGAGGTGCTGGAGGCGATCAACGGCCTGCCGCAGCAGTACCGCCAGATGCCGGTCGAGATGCTGGTGCCGCTGATGGCCGAGCAGGTGGCCACCGCCCGCCTGGTCGCCGACAAGGGCATCGCCGACGGCCTGCAGAACGACCCCGAGGTCAAGGGGCGGCTGGAGACGGCGGAGCGCCGCATCATCCAGGACGTCTGGCTGCAGCGCCAGATCAAGGCCCGGATCACGGATCAGGTGATCCAGGACGCCTATAAGAAATATCTCGCCGACAACCCGCCGCAGGAGCAGGTCAAGGCCCGCCACATCCTGGTCGACAGCGAGGACAAGGCCAAGGACCTGATCAAGAAGCTCGAGGGCGGCGCCAAGTTCGAGGACCTCGCCAACACCAACACCACCGACCCCTCGGGCAAGGAATCGGGCGGCGACCTCGGCTGGTTCGCCAAGGACCAGATGGTGCCGGAATTCGCCGACGCCGCCTTCAAGCTCGAGAAGGGCAAGTACACCACCACCCCGGTGAAGAGCCAGTTCGGCTGGCACGTCATCCTGGTCGAGGACAAGCGCACCCTGCCGCAGCCGACCCTCGACGAGGTCAAGCCGCAGCTCGAGGAGCAGCTGTCCCAGTCGCTGGTGCCGCAGATCATCGCCGAGGTGAAGAAGGGCGCCACCATCGTGGTGATGGGCCAGGACGGCAAGCCGCTGCCCCCGCCCAGCACCGACGCCCCGGCCCCCGGCGCGGCCCCCGGCACCGACCCGGCGGCCCCGCCCGCCGCGGGCGACCAGCCGCCGGCCGCGCCGGCGAAGTAACCGGGCGACACGCCGAAGGGGGAGGGGACCATGGCCGGAGCATTGCCGCGTTCGCCGCTCGCGCCCGAGCGGCTGCCGGATCTGGCGCCGATCGCCGGCGTGCGGCTCGCCGCCGCCGCCTGCGGGCTGAAGAAGACGGGGGCGCCGGACGTGCTGTTCGTCGCCCTCGACCCCGGCACCACGGCGGCGGGGGTGTTCACCCGCTCGCGCTGCCCCTCCGCCCCGGTGGACTGGTGCCGCAAGGCCCTGCCCGCCGGCTCGGGCCGGGCGGTGGTGGTCAATGCCGGCAACGCCAACGCCTTCACCGGCAAGGCCGGGGTGGTGACGGTCGAGGCCACGGTGGCCGCCGCGGCCAAGGAGGTCGGCTGCCGGGCCGAGGAGGTGTTCGTCGCCTCCACCGGCGTGATCGGCCAGCCGCTGCCGGCCGACCGCGTCGCCCGCCACCTGCCCGAGCTGGCGCAGGCCATGAACGGCGACTGGGCCGCGGCGGCGGAAGCCATCCGCACCACCGACACCTTCGCCAAGGCCGCCAGCCGCACCGCCACCATCGGCGGCACCCAAATCGCGATCACCGGCATCGCCAAGGGGTCGGGCATGATCGCGCCCGACATGGCGACGATGCTGTCCTTCGTGTTCACCGACGCCGCCATCCCGGCCCCGCTGCTGCAGCGGGCGCTGAACGCGGCGGTCGACCAGTCGTTCAACGCCATCACGGTCGACGGCGACACCTCGACCAGCGACACGCTGATGCTGTTCGCCACCGCCAAGGCCGGCAACCCGCTGCCCACGGATGCGGCCGGCCTGGCCGACTTCCAGCGCGCGCTGAACGACCTGACCGCCGACCTCGCCCGCCAGGTGGTGTGCGACGGCGAGGGCGCGCAGAAGCTGATCACCATTGCGGTGTCGGGCGCGATCTCCGACCGGTCGGCCCGGCGCATCGGCCTGGCCATCGCCAATTCGCCGCTGGTGAAGACCGCGGTGGCGGGCGAGGACGCGAATTGGGGCCGCATCGTCATGGCGGTGGGCAAGTCGGGCGAGCCGGCGGACCGCGACGCCCTGGGCATCGCCATCGGCGGGGTCCAGGTGGCGCAGGGCGGCATGGTGGTCGACGGCTATGACGAGGCGCCGGTGGCGGCGCATATGAAGACCGGGTCGATCGACATCGCGGTCGACATCGGCATCGGCCGCGGCAGCGCCACGGTCTGGACCTGCGACCTCACGCATGGGTATATCTCCATAAATGCGGATTACAGAAGCTAGCCCGGGCTGACTCAGGGCTGGCGCGGACGAACTGAGGTCGGGTCACGCCAGTGCATCGGGGCAAGGGCAGTTTATCGAGCGTCTTCACATTGCCTCTCCCGCCCGGCGGGAGAGGTCGGGCTCGCATAGCGAGACCGGGTGAGGGCTGGCCCCGGCCGTCGAAGCTGATCGAGTCCCCCCTCCCCTTGCGGGWGGGGGGTAGGGGGAGGGGGTTTCCGCCGCCCGGGCCGGCCGTCCTCCGCCGCCCAGCAGCCTTCACCTGGCAAGACGCATTGGCGCGCGGACGCGCGCAGACCCCTCCCCCTACCCCCWCCCGCAAGGGGAGGGGGGACAAGAGAAAGGCAACGCCAGCCCGCCCCGGCCCGGGAGACCGTTCGGAAACGTGGCGGCGTGAGTCGCATGGCGGTGGCGTCGAGACCCGGCGCGCAGCGCACATTTGGTGCGTGAGCACCGGAAGCGCAGACGCCGCCGTCAGGCGGCCGCGCCGGCGCGTTTCCAGGCGGTCTCCGCAGTGAGCGACCTGCCGGAGGAGCTCGAGACCGAGCGCCTGAGGCTGCGCCGTCACCGCCCGTCCGACGCCGGCGAGATCACCCATCTGCTGGACGATTGGGAGGTGGTGCGCTGGCTGTCCGACGTGCCGTTCCCCTACCGCTTCAGCGACGCCGAGGACTGGATCCGCACGGCGGAGAAGCGCTGGATCGCCGGCCGCGACTACCAGTTCGTGGCGACGCTGGCCGACAGCGGGGCGGTGATCGGCCATATGGGGATGTCGATCGCCACCAACGGCCGGGTCGGCAGCTTCGGCTACTGGTTCGGCCGGCGCTACTGGGGCCAGGGCTATGCGACGGAGGCGGCGCAGGCGGTGATCGCCTTCGGCTTCCTCGACCTGCGGCTGGAGCGGGTGCAGGCGGCCTACCACCCCGACAACGCCCCGTCGGGCCATGTCCTGGTCAAGGCCGGGCTGATGACCGAGGGGGTGAAGACCATCGAGTTCAAGGCGCTGGGCCAGGCGGTGCCCTGCCCGCTCTTCGCCCTCAGCCGCCAGGACTATCTGAAGATCTATGCCGCTTGAACCTGACGCGACGGCGAAGCCGTCGTCGGCAACCACGACGGCAACGCCGTCGTCGGTCGATACACCCGCTGCGACGGCGCAGCCGTCGTCAGCCGCCGCGACGGATCTTCCGTCGACGGCTTCTGCTGCCCCGGGGGCCCAGCCCCTGCCTGCCCTGCCGATGCTGCTGGTGGTGGCGGTGGCGCTGGTCGACACCGACGGGCGGGTGCTGATCGCCCAGCGGCCGCCGGGCAAGTCGCTGGCGGGGTTGTGGGAGTTCCCGGGCGGCAAGGTCGATCCCGGCGAGACGCCGGAGGCGGCGCTGATCCGCGAGCTGCGCGAGGAGCTGGGGGTCGACACCCAGGAAAGCTGCCTGGCGCCCTTCACCTTCGCCAGCCACCGCTACGAGCGCTTCCACCTGCTGATGCCGCTGTATCTGTGCCGCCGCTGGCAGGGCACGCCGCAGCCGCGCGAGGGCCAGGCCCTGGCCTGGGTGGCGCCGGCCAGGCTGCGCGACTACCCGATGCCGCCCGCTGATAAGCCGTTGGTGGCGATGTTGAGGGATGCGCTGTAGGGTGTAGAAAGGCCGCATCGGCCTGCTTAGAGCCGTCATCGCGAGGAGCGCAGCGACGTGGCGATATAGAGGATGTGATATCACGGCGATTAAACGCCCACGTATTCCAGGCGCGGGCCAAAAGCCAGCCAACCCTTGAGGGAAGGCCGATCACATTTTGTGCACTTGCGGCAACTTCGCTTTCCGTGTTGACTCGGTGGTGGCGCGGTGTGCCTGGTCGATCACCCACGCAGTTGAGCTCGTCCCCGTCAGCGCATCAGAAAGCCATCTGATCCGAGGGAGGCGCTCGGTTGGGCACGCTAGTGACTTGGCTCTCTCTTTGACACGGGGCGCTCACCCCAAGGCCGTGTGAGTCGTCAGAATCCGTCTTGTGGCAGCGTTCGATCCGGGCTTATGTGGTGCGATTGTGGCGATTTCCTTAACGTTTGAAACGCATCATGGCCAGTTGGAATTGTCAGACGCTGCAGATTGCTTGGTTTTTCCAAGGCGACACCGTCGACACCGAGGCAGTTTTCCGCAAGGCCGTYGGGCTTGAGCCGACCAATAGCCAAAGGGGGGTGCTCCCCCCGCCTCAAACAGGACGCTTTAGTGTCGCAGCGGCAGATCATGGACTGTACCAACTCAAGATCCAGTCTCAGCAGAATCGTTGCGACATATTTGTCGCGTCCACTCCGATTCCTTCCGCCCTCCCGTTCCTTCCTGATGAAGCCATCGGCTTCATATTCGAGATGGCCAAAGGCATCACCAGGGAACTTCCGTCGGCTTCTCGCTTAGGTGTGGTGGCCACCTTTCTATCGGCAACGGGGTCAAGCCAAGAGGCCATTGCCCTGGTAGCTCAAAAAGCTTCGTTATCGGCCAAACCCAAGGACTGGCTTGATATCTCCGTCCGCTTAAATGCCCGGAAGAATATCGGTACGTCAACGCAGGTTATCCAAGTAAACAGAGTCCTAGATTTTGCAAATGTAACATTCCAACAGGTATTTACCCCTGTTGGGTCGTCGCTAAACGTCGCCATGCTCAATCCAGAAGATGGTGTTAATTGCGCGCAGCTTGGTGTGGATCTCAATAGCCTGCCGGAGACACCTATTGTCGGAGGGATCACCGACCCCATATTAGAGGCGTTCAGGGATGAATTGCTATCTCTAGCGACTTTCGACAGTTTGGAAGCAATCGCATGATACCCTCAGATACGGCCACCAACTCTGCGTACGCCGGAGGCGCTCACTGGCTGGGCTTTGCGAACGGTTTTGTCCAGACGGCTGAAATTGTGGGCGCCCGAGAGGCGATACGGAGCGCGCATTTGTCGGCCGTGAGGCCGGCTACCAGGCACCCTGCTGCTTCAACGCAATCTACGGCCCAAAGGTCGCCCACGGAGCGCGATACAGTCGTATGGATAAAGGTCGCGTCAATGAAGCGGTCAACCAAAATTCAGAATTTTTCTGATGCTGAGAAATATAAGCAACTGCATGAGGCAATTGAAGCTATTTCTTCTTTGGACGATTCAGATCAAATGTATGTTAATTCAGAAGTTAGTTTAAAAGCGCGTGAGATTTTGGAATTTCTTTCTGCTAACGATGCGCCGGCTCCTACTATTTTTCCTAATGGTGAGGATTTCATAGTTTTCAAGTGGAAAGTTTCTGATATAATTTACTATCTGAATATTGGGGAAGACGGGTTGGAGATCGTAAAGAGAAAGAGAAAAGCTGATGCCTCTTCTTCGGTAATTTTGCCAAATATTGGCGAAAAGCATTTACTTGACTTGATTGTTCTGCTTGGGGGGCATGAATGGCGGCTGAATCGGCCACAGACGTTATAGATTGTTTGTCATCAGCTGACGAGGTCTCTAGATGCGCTGTACATCCGAAATTTTTTAGAGATGGAGCGTTTTCTGAAGAGGCGCTTCTGGGTTTTTCGTCGGCTGACAAAAAAAACGTCAGATCTCCTTATTTAGCCTCTGTTGCGGCAAGGAAGATCCTGCCCTCCGATAAGGAGATGCATGGTTATGGCTGTAGGACCGCAGCTAAAATTAATGAAAATACTGCGAAAAGAAAAGGGAGGGCGCTAGAGAGGCCGGGAGAAACGGCGCACTATAGAGGATTCTACAATCTGAAGTTGCAAAAAATATTGGCGATATCGAATGATCATTATAAGGTCAGAGTTTATATTTGTGAGGAAGATGGAGAGAAAGCTCATTGCCATCTAGAATTATATGATGCCAATTCTAAGTCATCTAAGAAAGACTTGTCGAGTGCAAGGGTTTTAATTATTTCGGAAATCACTGATAATCTCTCAGGTCCAATACCCCATCTCTGTGAATCCGATTTGGATCTTGCCAAAACCCTTGCCGACTATCAACTCCCCGTGCTGCCTACCGCAGATTGATGAAAGTCTCCGCCCCTGAATTGCGGTGACAGTGCGCGAGCTACCGACTGCCCGGTGCCCTGAACGATGGTACGCAGGGGGCAGGTCTCACTGAGACTGCACCGCCCCCGGTGAAGAATTACGGTGACAGTGCACTTTTAGCGGGCTTCCGCCCGCGTCTGGCGGGGGCGAGAGGACGGCCGCTCTCGCGTTCGAGCCGGTCCAGGGAGTCGCGGCTGCCGAGCGGCCTGCCGATCTGCTCGGCCTGGCGAAGCCGCGTCGATGCTGCCTCGTCCTCGCCAGCGGCAAGGACTGCAGCGAAATCGGGATGGCGGGACCGCACGGGCTCGACCGCCGTCAGGCCGTCCGATCTGATCCGGCCGAGATGGACCTACGCGCTGGACCAGGGCTAGTCCGCCGTCCGCTCCACCAGCCTCGTCCGCACCGGATTGAGCGCGACATAGCGCAGCGCCGCCCCGAGATGCGCCTCATCCATCGCGACGCAGCCGAACGTCCCTGCCAGAGATGGCCGCTGCGCCCGAGCCGCGCATGGATGTGGCCGGCATAGTGCCGATGCACTGGCGTCAGCGCTTGGCGGAGGCCGTCCGGGTCGCCCGGCACCAGAATCAGATGAACATGGTTCGGCATCAGCACCCAGGACCAGATTTCGACGCCTCCGCGCAGTGGGTGCCGAGCAGGTCTCGGTAGAGCGTGTAATCGGCGTCGCAGAAGAAGGTTGGCGCCCGCCCGTTGCCGCGCTGGGTGACATGGTGGGGAAGCCCCGGAAAGACCGCGCGCGCCAGCCGAGCCATGCCCTCTCCCATGCGAAGGCCTTCGGGCCAGTACCATCCCACCCAATTTGTGCACTGTCACCGAATTCTGCGAAATAAGCGAGAGTGCAGAAATATGCCGCTATTGCGGCGATAAGGTTGAAACCCCATCTATTCTCGGCACAGGAAATAGTGCCGACGATAGAGGGGAGAGCGTCATGACTGCGGAAGTGCAGTACCAGTGCAGGTTCGACTACACGGAGTCGAAGTCGGGCCAGGGGCCGACCATCAGGATGCACGGCGAGAAGCCCGCACTGGCAGCGCAGATCAAGGTCACGATCAGCGATGGCATCTTCGCCGCACCGCTGACCCAATCGGTCGGGGTTGGACAGCTGACGACCGCAGTCCAGGGCAGCATCGTCGCCGCCGCTGTCGTCCGCCGGATCGCCGATCTGCTCGACGAAGCCACGGGGCGGCCGCTGACCATGCAGAGGGTGGGCAGCCCAGTCCTGACGACCGGCTCGGCCGGAGGGCTGCTCCGTTTCAGGCTGGCGTTGGGCGACGCGATCGAGGTGCAGATCCAGGTCCCGGACGTCTCCGACTTCGCAAACTTCGCCCAGCCCGCCAAACGGGCGATCACCCTGGCGGCACAGGAGCTTCGCGATACCGCGAAAACCTACTATGGTCGGAGTGACGGCGAGCTGATGCACGACCTTCTGGACAAGATGCGGAGCCGTCAGATCTGGACCAGCGATCCGAACGAGATGCTGCGCCCGGGCCTTGAGGCGATCATCGCCGGCGATTGACGCGTCGGGCACCGTCTCGTCGCTTCTCTCCGCATCGTCACGCCCAGGAGGTCGCAGCCAGGTTCGCCGCGTGGGAATTCCGGTCACAGTGCACGAATTGCTGATGCCGGACATCCATGCCTATGGCAGGCAGGGGCATAGTTCACTCAATGTGCCCCGCCCCCTGGCTCGAAAAACCTCCTACTGGCCCTGCTTGCGCAGGGCGTCGATGAGCAGAGCGGCGGTCGGGCCGGAGGAGCCGGGGTTCTGGCCGGTGATCAGCTTGCCGTCGACCACGGTGTGCACGCCCCAATCCTTGACCTTGGAGAAGATGGCGCCGAGGCCGAGCAGCTCGTCCTCGACCAGGAAGGGCACCACCTCGGTCAGGCCCACCGCCGCCTCCTCGCCATTGGTGAAGCCGGTGACGTGGCGGCCCTCGACGAAGGGCTTGCTGTCCGGCGTCTTCACCCGGTGCAGCACGCCCGGCGCGTGGCACACCAGGGCGATGGTCTTGCCGGCCGCGACGAAGGCTTCGATCAGCCGGATCGAAGCCGCATCCTCCGCCAGGTCCCACATCGGGCCGTGGCCGCCGGGATAGAACACCGTGTCGAAATCCTCCTGCCGCACGCTGTCGAGCCGCAGCGTCGCGGCCAGCTGCGCCTTGGCCGCGGCGTCGGCGTTGAAGCGCCGGGTCAGGTCGGTCTGGAAGCCCGGCTCGTCGCTCTTGGGGTCGAGCGGCGGCTGGCCGCCCTTGGGCGAGACCAGGGTGATCTTGGCACCGGCGTCCTTGAACGCGTAATACGGGGCCGCCAGCTCCTCGAGCCAGAATCCGGTCTTCTTGCCGGTGTTGCCGAGCTGGTCGTGCGAGGTCAGAACGACGAGGATCTTCATGGTGCCTATCCTTCGCGAGCCGGGTGGGCCTGGAGCTTAGCACCGCGGGGCTAAGCTGTGGTGACAGCGCCTTTCGGGCGGGCGTCTGCGTCCGTCCGGCCGGGGCAGGAGCATGATCGTGTTGCCTCTCCCGCCTGCCCCCGGGTCAAGCCCGAGGAGGAGAGGTCGGGCTCGCGCAGCGAGACCGGGTGAGGGCGGGCCCAGGCCTCGACAAAACCCCCTCACCCCAGGGGCGCAAGCTCCCGGAGCCGCTTCGCGTCTCCGACCTCTCCCGCAAGCGGGAGAGGCAATCTCTTTTGTTCCCTTTTTGTTCTTGACGTGAGGCCGCCTCGCACGGCATAGTTCAGGCAGAGTCCAACAGTTGCGCCCGCCCGGCCCCGCCGCGGCGGGCTTTTTCATGCGAGGTCGGGATGGCGGTGCTGAGCGAGAGCCAAGATTATCTGGCCGAATGCTTCGTCCAGCATGGCAACGGGTACCGGGCGGCGCGGGAGGCCGGATATTCCGAACGCGGCGCCCGCATGCTGCTCTGGCCGGGGATCCTGGCCGCCTGCCTGGTGAAGGCAGCCACCATGGCGGCCGACGGGCACAGGCCGGTCGCGCGATTGGTGCGCCGGCTGCGCGAGATGGCCCCGGCCAGCCTCGCCAAAGGCGTGAACGAACACCGCTTCGACGGCCTGCCGACGGTCGCGGAGGCGTACCGGCTGTTCCGCCTGGCCCTGCGGCTGGACGAAGGCCGGAGGGGGGCGGGTGGGGCCGCGGTGGTGGTGGTCGGCGTTGAGGAGGGCGGGGAGGGCGGAGCCGCCCCCTCACCCCGGGGAGAGGGCGAAGCCCTCTTCCCCACAATCGCCGAGGCGATTTCGACCTCTCCCCGGGGGAAGGCGGCTTCGCCTTCTCCCCAAGGAGAGGTGGACGAGATCGCACCGCTCGCCCCGCCGCCGCTCAAGCTCGCACGCGCCTTCGGCCGGCTGGCGAAGCCGTCGCGCTACAAGGCGGTGCATGGCGGGCGCGGCTCGGGCAAGTCGCATGTCTTCGCCGAGCTGCTGGTGCGCCGCTGCTTCGCCGCCCCCACCCGCGCCGTGTGCATCCGCGAGGTCCAGCGCTCGCTCGACCAGTCGGTCAAGCGGCTGATCGAGGACAAGATCCAGGCGCTCGGCCTCGGCGCCGCCTTCACCGTCCAGGCCGACCGGATTCTCGGACCCCAGGGCGGGCGCATCATCTTCCAGGGCATGCAGAACCACACCGCCGAGAGCATCAAGTCGCTGGAGGGCTACGACATCGCCTGGGTCGAGGAGGCGCAGTCGCTGTCGCGGCGCAGCCTCGAGCTCTTGCGCCCCACCATCCGCAAGCCGGGGTCGGAGCTGTGGTTCTCCTGGAACCCGACCCGGCCGGACGACCCGGTGGACCAGCTGTTCCGCCAGGGCAAGCCGCCGCCCGGCACCACCCTGATCGAGGCCAACTGGACCGCCAACCCGCATTTCCCCAAGGTSYTGAAGGCCGAGATGGAATGGGACCGCGASCGCGATCCCGACAAGTACAGCCATGTCTGGCTGGGCGGCTATCGCAGGGCCAGCGAGGCCCGGGTGTTCCGCAACTGGAAGGTCGAGGCGTTCGAGRCCCCGCCCGGSWCCCGCTTCCTGTTCGGCGCCGAYTGGGGCTTCGCCCGCGACCCCACCGTGCTGCTGCGCTGCTTCCTGGCCGGCCGCACCCTCTATGTCGACCACGAGGCCTACCGCATCGGCTGCGAGATCGACCGGACGCCGGCCCTGTTCGACGCGGTGCCGGGGGCGCGGGACTGGACCATCATCGCCGACAGCGCCCGGCCGGAGACCATCAGCTAYCTCCAGCGCCACGGCTTCCCSCGGCTGCGGGCGGCGGCCAAGGGRCCRGGGTCGGTCAAGGAGGGCGTCGAGTTCCTGCTSAGCCACGACATCGTGGTGCATCCCCGGTGCCGCCACCTGGTCGACGAGCTGGCGCTCTACAGCTGGCGCACCGACCCGCGCAGCGGCGAGATCCTGCCCGAGCTGGAGGACCGCGAGAACCACGCCATCGACGCCCTGCGCTACGCCCTCGAAGGCCAGCGCCGCCACGGCACCTAC
>NZ_JBFRHF010000035.1:0-85289 GCF_052115705.1 Inquilinus sp. 2KB_23
GGCGCCGGCTTGTTGGCCGGCATAGGCTGGTTTGTAGTCTCCGGCGGCGCCGCTGTTGCGCTTCAGCTCCCGAGACACGCTCGATGGCGCGCGATCCAGAGCTGCAGCGATTTGCCGGAGCGAGGCTCCGGCGGCGTAAAGGCGGGCAAGCTCACACCGGTCCTCGAGGCTGAACTGTCGGTAGCTTCGTCCCATCGCAACACCCCCTTCAAAGGGTGTTGCACTTCGTTTGTGAAGTCAGGGGATCTCTTTCCGTTTCCCGTAAAGAGATCCCCGCTTTCGCGGGAATGACGGGCGCTGAGGATGTCAGATCCGGACCGGGTCGGCCTTGGCGATGCGGTCGAGGGCCAGCAGCGTGGTCAGCAGCGCCTCGAGCTTGCTGATCGGTACCATGTTGGGGCCGTCGCTGGGGGCGTGGTCGGGGTCCTGATGGGTCTCGATGAACACGGCGGCGACGCCGATCGAGACCGCGGCGCGGGCCAGCACCGGCACGAATTCGCGCTGGCCACCTGAGCTGGTCCCCTGCCCGCCCGGCTGCTGCACCGAATGGGTGGCGTCGAACACCACGGGATAGCCGGTCTGGGCCAGGATCGGCAGCGCCCGCATGTCGCTGACCAGGGTGTTGTAGCCGAAGCTGACGCCGCGTTCGGTCAGCAGGATCTTGTCGTTGCCGGTGCTGGCGATCTTGGACGCAACGTTCTTCATGTCCCAGGGAGCCAGGAACTGCCCCTTCTTGACGTTGATCGCCCGGCCGGTGGCGCCGGCGGCCAGCAGCAAGTCGGTCTGGCGGCATAGGAAGGCCGGGATCTGTAGGATGTCGACCGCCTCGGCCACCGGGGCGCATTGCGCCGCGTCGTGGATGTCGGTCAGCACCGGGCAGCCGAACCTTTCCCGGATCTCGGCCATGATCGGCAGGCTCTTGGCCATGCCCAGGCCGCGTTCGGCCACGGCGGAGGTCCGGTTCGCCTTGTCGAAGGACGTCTTGTAGACGAGGCCGAGGCCGAGCTTCGAGGTGATCTCGACCAGCGCCTGGCTCATCTCCAGCGCGTGCGCACGGCTCTCCAGCTGGCACGGGCCGGCGATCACGGTCAGCGGGCGGTCGTTGGCGAAGGTGACGTTGCCGACGGAAACGGCGTGGGCGGCGGTCATGATCTCTGTTCCTCGAATGCTCAGACGAGCCGGCTCTGCTCGATCGCCGCGCGGATGAAATCGGTGAACAGCGGGTGCGGATCGAACGGCTTCGACTTCAGCTCCGGGTGGAACTGCACGCCGATGAACCAAGGATGGTCCGGCAGTTCGACGATCTCCGGCAGCACGCCGTCCGGCGACAGGCCGGAGAAGAACAACCCCGCCTGCTCCAACCGCTCTCGGTAGTTGATGTTGACCTCGTAGCGGTGGCGGTGGCGCTCGCTGATCTCGGTCACGCCGTAGATCTCCTGCACCCGGCTGCCGGGCACCAGCGCCGCCGGATAGGCGCCCAGGCGCATGGTGCCGCCGAGGTCGCCGTCGGTGCGGCGGACCTCCAGCGCGTTGCCGCGGGTCCATTCGGTCATCAGCCCGACCACCGGCTCGTTGGTCGGGCCGAATTCCGTGGAGTTCGCCGCCGGCATCCCGGCCATGTGGCGCGCAGCCTCGATCACCGCCATCTGCATGCCGAAGCAGATGCCGAAATACGGCACCTTGCGCTCACGCGCGAACTGGGCCGCGCGGATCTTGCCCTCGGCCCCGCGTTCGCCGAAGCCGCCCGGCACCAGGATGCCGTGGACATGCTCGAGATGGGAGACCGCATCCTCGGATTCGAAGATCTGCGAATCCATCCAGTCGAGCTTGACCTTGACGTTGTTGGCGATGCCGCCATGGGCCAGGGCCTCGGCCAGGCTCTTGTAGCTGTCGATCAGCGAGGTGTACTTGCCGACCACGCCGATCGTGACTTCGCCCTCCGGCGCGCGGACGCGGTGGACGATGTTCGACCAGCGCGACAGGTCCGGCGCCGTCGGCTGCTCCATGCCGAAATAGGCCAGGACCTGATCGTCGAAGCCTTCCTCGTGATACGAGATCGGCACGCTGTAGATGGTGTCGACGTCGAGGGCGGCGATCACCCGCTCCGGCCGGATGTTGCAGAACAGGGCGATCTTGCGCCGCTCATTGGCCGGGATCGGCCGGTCGGCGCGGCACAGCAGCATCGCCGGCTGGATCCCGACCGACAGCAGCTCCTTGACCGAATGCTGGGTCGGCTTGGTCTTCAGCTCGCCCGCCGCCGGAATGTAGGGCAGCAGCGTGACGTGCAGGAACAGCGCGTTCTCCGGCTCGACCTCGTTGCCGAACTGCCGGATCGCCTCGAGGAAGGGCAGGCTCTCGATGTCGCCGACCGTGCCGCCGATCTCGCAGATGATGAAGTCTTCGTCGGTGATGTCAGACCGGATGAAGTCCTTGATCGCATCGGTGACGTGCGGGATCACCTGGACGGTCGCGCCCAGATAGTCGCCGCGGCGTTCGCGCGCGATCACGTTGGAGTAGATCTTGCCGGTGGTGACGTTGTCGCTCTTGCGGGCGGAGACGCCGGTGAAGCGCTCGTAATGGCCGAGATCCAGGTCGGTCTCGGCCCCGTCATCGGTGACGAAGACCTCGCCGTGCTGGGTCGGGCTCATCGTGCCCGGATCGACGTTGAGATACGGGTCGAGCTTCCGGAGCCGGACTTTGAATCCCCGCGCCTGAAGCAGTGCCCCGAGTGCTGCGGCACCCAGTCCCTTGCCAAGCGAGGAGACCACGCCGCCGGTAATGAAGATGTACCGCGTCATGGAAGCTCACCCTATCCCAGATTCGTCCAGCCAAAAACAGCGAGGCGGCCCACTACCTATCAACGTGGTGGGCCGCCTCGACGCGAAAGATGTGGTGACGGATTACTCCGTCGTGGGGACCGTCGGGGCCGCCGGCGCGGTGCTGGCCGGCGCCGACTGGGTCGAGGCCGGCTGCTCGGTGACGATCGCGGAACCGGCACGATGGGTGCCCGCCATGATCGCCAGGACGATGCTGGTCACCATGAAGGCGCCCGCAAGGCCGGCCGTGGCGCGGGTCAACAGGTTGGCCTGGCCGCGAATCGACACCAGCCCACCGCCACCGCCGCCGATGCCCAAGCCGCCGCCCTCGCTCCGCTGGATCAGGATGACCCCGATCAGGGAAATGGCGATCAGAACGTGGATGACGAGCAAGACCTGCTGCACGGGGCACCTGTCGACAAACGAAAAAGGCCGGCTGCGCCCTGCAGCCGGCGATGGCGTCTATGTAGCGAAGACGTTCCCCCATTGCTAGCCCCGTCGCTGGCCCGCGCACCGCAGTGTTGCGTTTTGGCGCGGCTATTGTCCGACATGGCATTGACGCTCAGGGCGTCCGGGCCGATCCTAACCTGATTCACGCGCTCGGGAGGAGTAGATCGTGGCGACGAAGTTCGGCATCGGGCAGCCCATGCTCCGCAGCGAGGATCCCCGCCTTCTGAAGGGGGGCGGCCGCTACACCGATGACGTCTCGGCGCCGGGCCAGGCCCAGGGCGTGTTCCTGCGCTCCCCCTTCGCCCATGCCGAGATCCGCAGCCTCGACACCGCGGCGGCCGCGGCCATGCCGGGGGTGATCGGCATCGTCACCATCCGTGACCTCGACGCCGACGGCATCGGCGAGCTGAAATGCTACGCCTCGGTCAAGAACAGTGACGGCAGCGACCAGGCCCTGCCGCCACGCCCGATCCTGGCCCGCGGCCGGGTCCGCCATGTCGGCGAGCCGGTGGCCCTGATCGTCGCCGAGACGGTCGAGCAGGCCAAGGACGCCGCCGAGGCGATCGAGGTCGAGTACGATTCGCTCCCGGCCGCGGTCGACCCGGCCCGCACCCTGAGCGGTCCCGCGATCTGGGACGAGGCGCCGAACAACCTGTGCTTCGACTGGGAGTTCGGCCAGAAGGACCAGGTCGAATCGCTGTTCGCCCAGGCCGACCGGGTGATCAAACTCGACCTGGTCAACAACCGCGTCGTCGCCTCGCCGATGGAGCCGCGCTGCTGCCACGCCGACTGGGACGCCACCGACGGCCGCTTCGTGCTCTACGTCGCCTGCCAGGGCGTGCATCTGCTGCGCGACATGCTGGCCGACGACATCTTCAAGCGGCCGAAGGAAGACTTCCTGATCCGCAGCCCCGATGTCGGCGGCGGCTTCGGCATGAAGATGTTCATGTATCCGGAGTACCCGGCCACCCTCTACGCCGCGCGCAAGTTCGGCCGGCCGGTGAAGTGGACCTCGGAGCGGACCGAGGCCTTCGTCAGTGACGACCATGGCCGCGACAACGTCACCACGGTCGAGCTGGCGGTCGACAAGGACGCGCGCTTCCTGGCGCTGCGCGTCGACATGATCGCCAACATGGGCGCCTATCTCTCGAACTTCGCGCCGTACATCCCGACCAATGCCGGCGGCGCCCAGATGCTGAACGGCCTGTACACCCTGCAGGGCGTCTACGAGCGGGTGCGCGGCGTGTTCACCAACACCCAGCCGGTCGATGCGTATCGCGGTGCCGGGCGGCCGGAGGCCGCCTACAATGTCGAGCGCATCGTCGACCATGCGGCGCGGGTGCTCGGCATCGACCCGATCGAGCTGCGCCGGCGCAACTATATCCCGCCCTCGGCGATGCCCTACGCCACCGTCACCGGCGTCACCTATGACAGCGGCGAATTCACCCGCAACCTCGAGGAGGCGGCCGGGATCGCCGACCATGCCGGCTTCGAGCAGCGCCGGCGCGACTCCGCCGCCCGCGGCAAGTTCCGCGGCCTCGGCATCGCGACTTACGTCGAGGCCTGCGCCGGCGGCCCGGACGAGAGCGCCGACATCAAGGTCGGACGCGATGGCAGCGTGACGGTCTACATCGGCACCCAGACCAACGGCCAGGGCCACGAGACCGCCTACAAGCAGGTGATCGGCGAGCATCTCGGGGTCGAGCCCGACCGCATCACCGTGGTCCAGGGCGACAGCGACCTGGTGCGCACCGGCAACGGCACCGGCGGCTCGCGCTCGGTCCCGGTCGGCGGCGCCGCGGTGCAGGACGGGTCGATCAAGATCCGCGAGAAGGCCAAGCTGCGCGCGGCCGACCTGATGGAGACGGCGGCGGTCGACATCGCCTTCGCCGACGGGCGCTTCACCGTGGTCGGCACCGACCGGTCGATGTCCCTGGCCGACATCGCCGCACAGACCGAAACCGACGGCGGGTCGGAGATCGCCTTCGAGGATCGCGGCAGCTTCACCCCGCCGGCCGCGACCTTCCCCAACGGCGCCCACATCATCGAGATCGAGATCGACGGCGACACCGGCGCGCTGGAGATCCTGCGCTACACCGTGGTCGACGATTTCGGTCGGGTGCTGAACCCGCTGATGGTTGCGGGCCAGGTCCATGGCGGCATCGCCCAGGGCCTCGGCCAGGCGCTGTTCGAGAGCACGGTGTTCGACAGCGACAGCGGCCAGCTGCTCTCCGGCTCGTTCATGGACTACGCCATGCCGCGGGCGGTGGACCTGCCCTTGATCGCCTTCAAGTACAACGAGATCCCCTGCACCACCAACGCGCTGGGGCTGAAGGGCGCCGGCGAGGCCGGGGCGATCGGGGCGCCGCCGGCGGTGATCAACGCCATCGTCGACGCGCTGTCGCCGCTGGGGGTCGAGCATGTCGACATGCCGGCGACGCCGCAGGTGCTGTGGCAGCTGATCCACAGCCGCGGCCAGCGCCAGGCGGCGGAGTAGGCTCAGCCGCGCCGGGTGCCGTCGAGGGCGCCGCGCTCGCGTCGGAACAGGCCGGCCAGCGCTTCGGCGACGGCGCGGACACCGGGGTCGCGGCGCAGCTCGGCGTGCAGCATCAGGTAGACCTCCTCGGCGAGCTCCGGCACCGGCTCGCCGAGGCGCAGCAGCCGGTCGTCGGCATCGCCGAGGAAGCAGGGCAGCAGCGACACGCCGAGCCCGTCAGCCACCGCCCGGTGCCGCAGGAAGACCTCGCCGAGACGGCACAGGATGGTGCCCTGCCGGGCGACGCCGTCGAGCCAGGCGGATTGCGAGGGCGACCGCTCGGGCTCGGGCAGGCCAATGAAGGGCAGCCCGGCCAGGCTGCCATCCGGCGTCAGCCCGTGGTGCTGGGCGTAGCTGCGGGCGGCGTAGAGCGCGAAACCGATCCGCCCGATCCGGCGCGCCGCCAGATCCCCCTCCTCCGGCGTCCGGCGCATGCGCAGGGCGATGTCGGCCTCGCGCCGGGCAAGGTTGGCCTGGGCGCGCGAATTGCCCAGGGCGATGACGCGGCCGCTTTCGGCGAGCAGCCCCTGCAGATGGGTGGTGACGAACAGCGAGACCGAGCTGGTGGCGGTGACCTGCACCGGCTCCTGCCCCGTCGCCGCGGACTGGCGCAGCCGGCGGGCCAGGGCCCCCGCCCCCGCCTCCATGCTGCCGGCCGACTCGACCAGCGCCTGCCCTAGCGCCGTCAGTTGCAGGCGATTCGGCAGCCGGTCGAACAGCCGGGCGCCGGCCTGCCCCTCCAGCACCCGCAGGCGCCGGCCCACGGTGGGCTGGCTCAGCTGCAGGTGCCGCGCGGCCTCGGTCAGGCTGCCGGTCCGGGCGACGGCGAGGAAGATGCGGATATCGTCCCAGTTCGGCTCGCCGGTGGTCACGTTCAGTCCAAGAGTCGATGAAGCTGGGCGTATTGCAGCAGGAGAATGGTCTTGCCGTCCATGATCTCTCCGCGCGCGACCATGGCCAGCGCCTCGGCCAGCGTCGGCTCCAGGATCTCGATGTCCTCGCCCTCCGCCGCCACCCCGCCGCCTTCCGAGGTGCGGTCCGCCGGGCTGTATTCGGCCACGAAGAACACCAGCCGCTCGGTCACCGAGCCCGGGCTCATGAAGGCCTCGAAGATCCGGCGCGGCGCCGCCACCCGGACTCCGGTCTCCTCCTCCGCCTCCTGGCGGATGCAGGTCTCGGGGTCGCGGTCGTCGAGCAGCCCGGCGCAGGCCTCGATCAGCGGCTCGGGGTGGCCGTTGACATAGGCCGGGAAGCGGAACTGCCGGGTCAGCAGCACCCGCCCCCGCCGCGGGTCGTAGAGCAGGATGGTGGCGCCGTTGCCGCGGTCGTAGGTCTCGCGGTTCAGCGTCTGCCAGCTGCCGTCCTTGCGCCGGTAGTCGAAGGTGGTCTTCTTCAGCAGGTACCAGTCGTCGGACAGGGTCTCGACCGACTTGATCCGGATGCGGTCCTGCATCAGGCGCATCCCGGCACAGCTGCAGGGAGCACGAGGGAGAGAGATGCCAAGATACCTCCGCGAGGGCTGTGGGAGAGGGCGGCATCATCCTCGGCGGAGGTGGTCCCGGGAGCACCCTAGAGATGAATAGGCTCCATTCAAAACTGATGGGCTACCGCGCCTGGTTACCCCGCCGTCATTCCCGCGAAAGCGGGAATCTCATCGAAATCGTGAAGAGACCCCGTGTCTGCGCAGCATCACTGCGTGCTGCAGCGCGCACGGGATGACGGGCCTCGGTGGACTCCCTACCTCAGCTTCTCCCGGAGGAAGGCGTGGATCAGGGCCTGGTTGAAGGCGGTCTGCGCGTTGTTGGCGGCGGCGCCGTGACCGCCCTCGATGTTCTCGTGATAGAGCACGTCGGCACCCATCGCGATCATCTTCGCCGCCATCTTGCGGGCATGGCCGGGATGGACCCGGTCGTCGCGGGTCGAGGTCAGGAACAGCACCGGCGGCGTGGCCGTACCCTCGCGCAGGGCCTGGTAGGGCGAGAAGGTCTGCAGGAAGGCCCAGTCCTCCGGGACGTCGGGGTCGCCGTATTCCGCCACCCAGGAGGCGCCGGCCAGCAGCTTGGTGTAGCGCTTCATGTCGAGCAGCGGCACGGCGCAGACCACGGCGCCGAACAGCTCAGGATACATCGTCAGCATGTTGCCGACCAGCAGGCCGCCATTGCTGCCGCCCTCGATCCCGAGATGCGGCACCGAGGTGATGCCGCGGGCGACGAGATCCTTCGCCACCGCGGCGAAATCCTCATAGGCGCGCGGCCGATTCTCGCGCAGCGCCGCCTGGTGCCAGCGCGGTCCGTATTCGCCACCGCCGCGGATGTTGGCGACGACGTAGACGCCGCCGCGCTCTAGCCACAGCCGGCCCTCGCCCGGCACGTAATGCGGCAGCAGCGGGACTTCGAAGCCGCCATAGCCGGTCAGCAGCGTCAGGGCGCTGCCGTCGCGCTTGAGGTCCCTGGGCGCGACCACGAAATACGGCACCCGCGTGCCGTCGGCCGAGGCGGCGAAATGCTGCTCGACCGCGAAGCCCGAGGCATCGAAGAAGGACGGCGCCTGCTTCAGCGCCTCGAAGCCGGCGGCGCCGGCGACGCCGCGATAGAGCGTGTCGGGGTCAAGGAAGCCAGAGGCCAGCACCATGATCTCGTCGTCCTGGTGCGGCGTGGTGGCGACATGGGCGATGGTCGCCGCCTCGGGCAGCCCCTCCAGCACCCGGCGCCGCCAGCCGCCCTCCTCCGGGGTCAGGATCTCCACCCGGCTCTTCACATCGTCGAGGATCTGCAGCACCAGATGGTTGCGGGTGCCGGAATAGCTCGACAGCGCCGTGGTCTCGCTCGGCTCGAACAGCACCGATAGGGCGCGGTCGCCGGCCAGCCAGTCGTCGAAGCGGGCGGCCAGCAGCGCGCCGCCGGGATAGGTCCTGCCGCCGACCTGCCACTCCGTGCGCGGGGTCACCAACAGCCACTCGCCATGGGCGCCGGCCTCGGCATGCTCCGGCACGTCGATCAGGGTCAGGGCGCCGTCGTCGCCGAGCAGGAACAGCTGGCTGGTGTAGAAGTCGATCCGCCGGGCGACGAAGTCGCGCTCGAAGCCGGGGAAAGCGTCGTGGAAGGCGTCGACCGCGAGATCGTCCTCCTGCCCCTCATAGACCGTGCGGGCCTCCTCCAGGGCCTGCCCCCGCCGCCAGCTCTTGACGATGCGGGGATAGCCGGAGCGGGTCAGCGACCCCGGGCCGAAATCGGTGCCGACATAGATGGTGTCGGCATCCTTCCAGCCGAACCGGCTCTTCGCCTCCGGCAGCGTGAAGCCGTCGGGCACGAAACTGCGGGTCTCGAGATTGAATTCGCGCACGACATGAGCGTCGGCACCGCCGCGCGACAGGGCGATCAGGCAGCGCCGGAAATCGGGTTCCRGGCAGTCGGCACCGTGCCAGACCCAGTTCTCGCCCTCCGTCTCGGCCAGGGCGTCGAGGTCCAGCAGAACCTCCCAGACCGGCGCGGGGGTGCGGAAGGAGGCCAGCGTCGTGCGCCGCCACAGGCCGCGCGGATGCGCCGCGTCGCGCCAGAAGTTGAAGTAGCGGTCGCCGCGGCGGACGACATGCGGGATCTTCGCCTCGGAATCGAGGATCTCCAGCATCTGCCTGCGCATGCGCTCGAAATCCGTCGTCTCGGCGAGGCGTGCCGCGGTCTCGGCGTTGCGCGCCCGCACCCAGTCGAGCGCCTTGGCGCCGTCGACGTCTTCGAGCCAGAGATAGGGATCGGTCTGGGTATCCATGTCGACCTTGCCGGATTGCGGGAGCACAGGTCGAGCAACATAGGGTGGGCTGCAAGCCGGGACCAGCATCGTCGCCGGCTCGATGCTCCAGTTTCCGATTATCCTCCAGTGTCATGCCACGGCTCGACCGTGGCATCCTGGGGCAGCCGGAGCGGCTCTTGGTGGCCCCTGGATTGCCCGGTCGAGCCGGGCAATGACAGAACGAGGAGAGCCTTCAGAGGCCCGGACGGTAGTTCGGGGCCTCTTGGGTCACGGTGATGTCGTGCACATGGCTTTCGCGCAGGCCGGCATTGGTGATGCGCACGAATTCGGCGCGCTGGTGCAGGTCGGCGATGGTGCGGCTGCCGGTGTAGCCCATTGCCGCCTTCAGCCCGCCCACCAGCTGGTGGATGACGTTGGCGGCCGGCCCCTTGTACGGCACCCGGCCCTCGACGCCCTCCGGCACCAGCTTCAGCGTGTCCGACACCTCCTGCTGGAAGTAGCGGTCGGCCGAGCCGCGGGCCATGGCACCGAGCGAGCCCATGCCGCGGTAGCTCTTGTAGGACCGGCCCTGGTACAGGATCACCTCGCCCGGCGCCTCGTCGGTGCCGGCGAACAGCGAGCCCAGCATCACCACATTGGCGCCGGCGGCGATCGCCTTGGCCAGGTCGCCGGAATACTTGATGCCGCCGTCGGAGATCACCGGGATGTCGAGCTTGCGGCAGACCTCGACCACATCGAGCACCGCGGTCAGCTGCGGCACGCCGACGCCGGCGACCATGCGGGTGGTGCAGATCGAGCCCGGCCCGATGCCGACCTTGACCGCATCCGCCCCGGCATCGACCAGCGCGCGGGCAGCGTCGGCCGTAGCCACGTTGCCGGCGATGATCTGGGTCGAATTCGACAGGCGCCGCGCCCGCTCCACGCTCTTCAGCACGCCTTCGGAATGGCCGTGCGCGGTGTCCAGCACCAGCACGTCGACCCCGGCGTCGAACAGCGCCTCGGCGCGGGAGATGCCCTTGTCGCCGGTGCCGGTGGCGGCGGCGGCGCGCAGCCGGCCCTGCTCGTCCTTGCAGGCGTTGGGGTGCAGCTGGGCGCGGACGATGTCCTTGACTGTGACCAGGCCGATGCAGCGGTAGTCCTGGTCGACGACCAGCAGCTTCTCGATCCGGTTCTGGTGCAGCAGGCGCTTGGCTTCTGCCTTGTCCACGCCCTCGCGCACCGTGACCAGGTTCTCCTTGGTCATCAGCTCGCGCACCGGCTGGTTCGGGTTGGTGGCGAAACGGACGTCGCGGTTGGTCAGGATGCCGACCAGCTTGCCGTTCTGCTCGACCACCGGGATGCCGGAGATGCCGTGGCGGTCCATCAGCGACAGCGCCTCGGCCAGGGTGGCGTCGGGGCCGATGGTGATCGGGTTGACCACCATGCCGCTCTCGAAGCGCTTGACCTTTCGCACTTCCTCGGCCTGGCGCTCGATGTCGAGATTGCGGTGGATGACGCCGATGCCGCCGGCCTGGGCCATGGCGATGGCGAGCGGCGCTTCGGTGACGGTGTCCATGGCGGCGGAGAGCAGCGGGATGCCCAGCTCGATCCGCTTGGTCAGCCGGGTCCGGGTGTCCGCGTCGGCGGGCAGGATCGACGAGGCCTGCGGGACCAGCAGGACATCATCGAAGGTCAGGGCGTCGCGGAACTGCATCTAGGGCTCCCAAAGGCTGGAAGCACCGCAATATAACCCTGGTCTCCCGCTTGTGAAGCGCAGATCTAGTGGGCCTGCGTTGCGTCGCGCGGATCGTGGGGCCGGCCGCGGAATTCCGTCGCGACGATGTAGACCTCGGCGCTGTCCTGGCGGCTGGCGGCCGGCTTGACGTGGCGCACCTTGGCGAAGTTGCGCTTGAGGATGTCGAGCAGCTCCTTCTCCGCGCCGCCCTGGAACAGCTTGGCGATGAAGGCGCCGCCCGGCGCCAGCACATCGACCGCGAATTCGACCGCGGTTTCGGCCAGCGCCATGATTCGCAGATGATCGGTCATCTGGTGCCCGACGGTCGGCGCGGCCATGTCGCTGAGCACGATGTCGGCCGGGCCGGCCAGCGCCTCCTTGAGACGGGCCGGCGCCTGCGGGTCGAGGAAGTCCATCTGCAGAATGATCGCGCCCGGCACCGGGCCCATGGCGAGATAGTCGATGCCGACCACCTTGCCCTGCGGCCCCACCCGCTCCAGCGCCACCTGGACCCAGCCGCCGGGGGCGCAGCCGAGGTCGACCACGCGCTGGCCGCGGCGCAGCAGCTTCAGCTTGTCGTCGAGCTGCAGCAGTTTGAACGCCGCGCGCGAGCGATAGCCCAGGCGCTTGGCCTCGGCGACATAGGGGTCGTTGAGCTGGCGCTCGAGCCAGAGGGTCGAGGACAGGGTGCGGGTCTTCGCCGTCTTCACGCGCACGCTGAGGCCACGGCTGCCGCGGCCGCTCGGCCCGCCGCTCTTGGCGCCGATGCCCGGCTTCTTCGGAGGTTTCATCTCACCCGGATGGTTTCGCGGCGTGGCGTCGCTGCGCCTCCGCCAGCAGGTCGAACAGGATGCCCTCGCGGACGCCGCGGTCGCCGACCCGCAACCGGCCGACCGGCCAGGTCTCGCAGATGGCTTCCAGGATGGCGCAGCCGGCCAGGACCAGGTCGGCGCGGTCGCGCCCGATGCAGGGATAGGCGGCCCGGGCGGCATAGTCGAGGCCCAGCAGCATCCGGCTGGCGCCCCGCGCCTCCTCGAAGGTCAGGGTGCAGCCGTCGACCTGGGACCGGATGTAGCGCGGCAGGCCGAGATGCACCCCGGCCAGCGTGGTCACGGTGCCGGAGGACCCGATCATCTGCACCCGGCCCTGGGCGATCAGGCCGCGCAAGTTGTTGCGGGCCTCGAATTCGGCCAGCGCGGCCATGGTGGCGGCGCTCATCGCCTCATATGTCTCGGCCGAGACCTCGTGGCCGCCATGCTGCTCCGCCAGCGAGACCACGCCGAACGGGATGCTGACGGCGTCGAGCGTCACCGCATGCCCGTCCGAATCGAATTCCAGCCAGGTCAGCTCGGTCGACCCGCCGCCGATGTCGAAGATGATCGCATGCGGCACCGCGGGGTCCAGCAACGGGGCGCAGCCGGCGGCGGCCAGCCGGGCTTCCTCCCCCGCGGGGATCATCTCCAGCTCGATGCCGGTCTCGCGCCGCACCCGGTCGCGGAAGGTCGGGAAGTTGCTGGCCTGGCGGCAGGCCTCGGTCGCCACCGCGCGCGACAGGATGACGTTCTGCCGCCGGATCTTGCCGGCGCAGATGCGCAGCGCGGCCATGGTCCGGTGGATCGCCGCGGGCTGCAGCCGGCCGGTCGCGCCCACGCCCTCGCCCAGCCGGACGATGCGGCTGAAGGCGTCCACCACCTCGAACCCGTCCGCGGTGCGGCGGGCGATCAGCAGGCGGCAGTTGTTGGTGCCGAGATCGACCGCGGCGTAGAGCGGTTCCGACCTCGCTGGCGTCCGACGTCGATCGCCGGCCGCGGTGGCCTCCGTGATTGCGATCGACTCCACCACTGACAATCCTTCCATGGCCCGTCCGTCTGGCTTCGAACGGCGCCTCCATCCCATTCATGGAACTGTAGCGCAGCCGTGACGAAAGAGGAAATGCCCGCGCCGTCGCATCCGTTTCGGATATGACAGCCAGCCGCGCACGGAACCCTTTACACGGGCGGATCGCTGGGGTAGACACCCTCCCGCCGGCTGCTGGGGGATCGTCTAGTGGTAGGACAGCGGACTCTGACTCCGCCAGCCTAGGTTCGAATCCTAGTCCCCCAGCCAATTCCGGCATCACCAGCCTTTTCAACGACTTAGTCGGCCCCTTCGGGGGCTGACGTTACACGTTGCCGTTACACGGCACCGGGTCACGCTCAGCCAAGCCCGTGGGAGCCCTTCGTTGAACCGGGCAGCCGATCGAGTCGGCGCCCTTCGAAGGCTGATCGAATAATGCGTGTTCCTACCGAGACCACCGCTGCGACCGCGCCCTGCCTCGCCCATGGCGGGGAGCGCATCTTCTCCAACGCCTGTCAAACCTGCGCCGAGTTCGCGCTCGGGTGCTTCCCCCAACGGCCCCGGCCGGTGACCAGCGAGGCCACCCCCACGCCCCCGGAGGAGGTTGCCAAGTGACCGGCCTCGCCTTCCTCCTCGGGCTTTTCATCGGGACCGGGGTGGGGTGCCTGACCGCGTCCCTCTGCGTCGCGGCGGCGCGCAGCGCGCAGGGCGAGCCCCGGAGGAGGTCGGGGCCGTAGCTGCGCCCCCATAGGGCATCTGATGAGCACCGGCGGCGTCCCTTAGGGGGCGCCGATCGTGTCTCTGGGGGATGGCCAGGAAAGAGATCGCCAAAGTGAGGATATATTTCAATCCTGTCCCATCGATTAATCATCGCTCCATAAGACGAGATCCAAAGTATTTATCGTGCCATCCGTCAATGATAATACACATAACTTGGCAGATATAAAGAAAACCAGCCTTGCCATTCAGCGGAACATCCTCTCGTCCTTCGTCAATTGCATGCTTACTCATAGCATTTAACATAATAAAACGATCTGCTTCGGCGGATATCTCCGGAGTATCAAAAGTAACATGCTGTTTCGCATGAGCAAACACATTCCGAATCGCCCGAAGCCTATGAAGTTCCTCACCCATTCCTGGGGTTATAATGCCAAATGCAACGGATATCAGTATCTTGGAATTAAAGTCCGACAAAGGACCTTTCATTCCAAAGAGCCTTGACTCAAGATCTTTAGTTTTATGCTTCATCCAGCCAATGATTAATCTCTCCAACAAGGCCTCTACTATTGATGTTCCGACAATCACCGCCACCTGATCGGGTGCCTCTCTCAGACTATTGAGGGTGCTCTTGACCTCAGGTGGGGTCGGAAGGCGGCGACTCAGGTCACCCAGGGGGCTGCGTTTAGCCATCTGGGCTACACCTTGTTGGCACTTTTGAGCCGCCCGGAGGCGCACCCAAAGAAGATGTCAATGGCAGCGAAGATTAATTCGATGTCCATGCTTCCCCCTACAGTCTCGGCAACTCGTACAGGTCGCCACTTGCTATCAAGAATACGGGAGCGTGTGGGCACCCGGAAGATAATTGCTTGTACTGACGTGGCCATACTTAAGAGTTGCGCTTAAAATAGCGGAGAAGCCTGAGAGCTCATCTTAATGTATGCGTATGAGTGGATCACCCCCCGTACCCCCCTCGTGCAACTTTTGCCAGACCGAGTGCTGCCTAGGACGGCCGCCGATGCCCGCCGCTACCCTCACACCTAGTCACCCTCACGGCGCCCGGCCTAGACCTACGGTGACACGTACGGTCGTCTCCGGGTGCGGGTGGCCCGTCTCACAGAAAGACAGCGTGGCAATGCTAGTTACGAAGAACAGCGACGAGGCCGGTGAGAGCCCCAATAATACCAGTCGCTGCGCCCGCCCACACGAGAGCAAGCTCTGAACTTTGACGGCGCTCCTCTCGGATCTTCGTCCGAAGATCACGTATTGCACCTGCATTCAGATAGCGCTCTCCGGTGACATCAGACTCGATCCATGCCGATGCCCCCGGACGCTCGACATGCAAACGGTCCGCTACTTCTGTCAGATAGACAGTCTGAAGCCTGCCAACCCTCGTATCCATGGCTTCTCGTTCAAATATGGCCTCTCCGATAATGTCGCCCGTCTGCTGCCTACTGGCCTCAGCGGCCTCTATTTTCTCTCGGTAGAACTTCAGAGTCTTACGTCGTTCCCTGTGTAGGCGTGACAGCTGCCATTGATAGGTGAGCCAATGGAGCACCTCGTCCCTCCCAATATCGCCTCGGGTCGCCCGCTCCCTCATGGTGTTCCCGGCGAGGGGCGAAGCTCTTTCCAATCACAATCCAGCATGAGCAATGCCGATAGTTTCAGCCATCACGCGCCCGCTCGCAAGGCAGTGCATCTCCAAGGCATGAGGTGGCCAAAATCGGAGGGTATGGGCACCCGTCTCCGCACCATGCCCAAAATGGTATTGACAATGCTTTTGGGCATGCCCATTCTCCACTTACCCTTTTTGGACACCCTGACGAGATCGAGCCCGACCATGACCAGCACCGCCGCCCGCACCAGCCACCGCGTCTTCGCCTACTGCCGCGTGTCGACCACCGACCAGACCACCGACAATCAGGTGCGAGAGATCGCTGGCGCCGGCTTCACCGTGGAGCCGCACCGCATCCTGGCCGAGACCATCAGCGGGTCGACCCCTGCTGCTGCCCGGCCGATGTTCGGGAAGCTCATCGAGCGGATGGAACGGGGCGACGTGCTGATCGTGACGAAGCTGGACAGGCTCGGCCGCAACGCGATGGATGTCCTGGCCACGGTCGAGCGGCTGGCCGGTGACGGCATCAAGGTCTACTGCCTCCAACTGGGCGGGATGGACCTGACCAGTTCGGCGGGCCGGATGACCATGGGCGTGCTGACCCACGTGGCCCAGTTCGAGCGTGACCTTCTGATCGAGCGGACGCAGTCCGGGATGGCTCGCGCGGTGGCCGAGGGGAAAACCCTGGGGCGACCGAAGGCTGTCACCGAGGCGCAGAAGGCCGAGATTGGCCGGCGGCTGGCCGGGGGTGAGAGCGTGTCATCCCTGGGCCGTGAGTTCGACACGTCACGCCAGACCGTGGCGCGGTGCCGTCTGGTCGAGGCCGCTGCCGAGTAAATAGACACCCTAGCCCCACCGTCCGACCACCGAGGGCGCTTCGGCTGTCACGCTGAGGCGCCCTTTCTTGTTTTACCTCAATGGTTTAGGTCCTGCTGCGCTTCCAAACTCGTAGCTGAGCCCCTGTCGAACGGCCGAGGCTGCGCTTCCAAACCCCGCGCCAAGCCCCACCGTCCGCGACCGAGGCTCGGCCTGACGGTTTCCGCAAGGGCGCTTCGGCTATGACGCTGAGACGCCCTTTATGCAGTCCTATCAAGAGGTTAAGCGGGTCGAGGGGGATATACCCGTCCCTTAGCCCCAACGCAGTGTCGGACGATGAACCCCGCCTTTAGGAGTCCTGGCGCGACGCTGGCCGTGGTCCAAAAAGCCTCCGTCGACCCGTCAAGGTGGCCCCTGCTGGTCGAGCCTTGGCCGAGTATACACCGACCTTAGAAGACCGGACCGCTACGACCACCCTGCGGTGCCGCCCTGCTGTCCGCTGCTGGCCCGACCCATGGCCTTGGCGCCTGCGGGTCGAGTGTTCCGGAGAGTTTGCCGGGTATGCCGGGAGCACCACAGCGGTTGAGGGGTATGACCCTGCAACCCAGGCAATCCGCACCCTTGTGGCCCGTGTGGCCCTGGCCGTGGTCGCCCTGCTGGTCGAGCCTTGGCCGAATAAATCGATCACTTAGCCCCTGGCCCGGTACGGCGCTGATTGCTGGTCGGCTCTAACCCATTGATCGGGCAGACCTATCAGGGCATCGGACCAATAAATATGCCGCTCAGGCTTGGCCGGCCCGTGTCCAAAAGGCTCTCTAGGCGCCGGCAGGCCGTCCCATTGTTCCGTTATTGCGGAATGCCTCTTCGTTTGGTGGCGTGTTCTGGAGCGTAAAGATTGGAGAAGTGATGCCGGAACCCCGACTGAGCAGAGCGTCCAGTTTATTTCGATGGCGAAGTAGCCGTGCTGATCTGCACCGATTGCCCTTCACAGACCTGTCAAGTCGACTTGACATCACCCCCGCCGGTCTCGTTCCGGCCCCTTTACAACCACACTCCTGCGCCCTTCATCTTCATTAACGGCCGCCTGAGGGCCGCCGTAGGAGACCGCTATGCCCAAGCCGCACCGCAGCGAGTGCCCGCTGTCCCGGTCCCGCAACTGGCAACCCTTCCGCTTGCCGATCACCGCACCGTCGCGCGCCCTGGCCGACAGCATCATCGCCGAGATTGAGGCCGAGGAGGGTCGGCACTGCCTCCGCAAGAGGCGCCGCAAGGGGCGTGACCGGCCCGCATTTGAGCGCACCGTGGCCGCGATCATCGCTGACCTGGCGTACCGACTGCTGGAGATCGAGCATGCGCCCGATGATGCCGTGCTGCCCGGCGTCCGGCTGTCCCTCGACACATCCAAGCTGGGGCGTAAGCCCGGCCGGTACGCCCCCCGGTTCCTGGGCAAGACGCTGCCCGAGACCCTCGACGTGATGGCCCGACCCAAAGTCGGTGACGGCCATGGCGTGGGTCTGGTCACCATTGACAAGGGGGAATGGTCCGGTTCCCAAGCTGCCGGCAAGCGCACCATCGTGCGGCCGACCCGAGCGCTGGCCGAGCGGCTGGCCGAGGCCGACCTACAGTTCCCCGACTGGGGGCTATGCCCCGACCAAGAGATTGTCCTGCTACGCGCCCCCGACCTGTCCTTCTGGGAGAGCGGGACGCTGGTCGACTACCCCGACACCGACGACACCCAGCGGCTGCGGGACGAGATGCGGCGGATTAATTCCCACCTCGACCGGGCCGATATCACCGTGTTGAAGGATGATTCCGAGCTAGCCCGCATCAACCCGGCCCTTCGTCGGATACAGCGCGTCTTTAACCGGTCATCGTTCGAGTTCGGGGGCCGGCTGGGCGGGCCATACTTCTGGGCCAGCATGCGCCGGGCCGAGCGACAGGCAATCAGGATCGACGGACACCCGACCGTCACCCTCGACTATTCCAGCATGGGAACGCGGCTGCTGTACGCTAGGGCCGGCGTGCTGCCGCCTTCTGGAGACCTCTACCTGCTGGACGGCTTCGGCCCTGCCCACCGCGAGGGAGTGAAGAAGTTCGCATCCGCTACGCTGTTCAAGACCGGGCGCCCCGACAAGATGACCATGGGTCTGCGCCCGCTGTTCCCTTGGGCGACCTCTATCGGGACCGTAGCGGCTGCCTGAGAGAAGCGACACCGGGCCTTGCTCGACGCGCCATGGCGGGCCGGGGGCCAGTACGATGAACAACGGACTGGATGGCTCTATCGAAACCTCGGCCATGCGCTGATGCGAACCGAGAGCGACATCCTCGTCCGCGTGATCCTCGACCTCAACGCCCGTGGCATCACAGCCCTTGGTCTGCATGACGCAGTGATTGTCGCCCAGCCCCATGCTGACACAGCCCAGGCCGTAATGCTGGACGTGTGCCGAGAGGTCACAGGGCAGACGATACCGGTTACCAAAGACTGAACCTGAAAGAGATCATCAGACGCCCCCCTCTCTCATCTCCCCCTGCTACCAGCGTCACCATGGGCACACCCTTCTCATCTACTCAACATGGGTACAGTGACTAGGGATGACCATGAACATGGATCACCCTACGCATCGCCTTCCCCCAACCCCTATCCCTGTCTTTGGGGGGCGCTCTAAGAACAACGCCCATAAGGGCTGACACCGACCCGCTACCGCCCGTCCTGGCGCACGCCTAGCTGCCCATTGGTGCCGCGCCACGACGCCAATCCTCGACCCATCCCCCATCCCACCGACCCGCCCGGAGACCCGGAGCGGTGCCCTACTGCCGGCCCGAAGGAGGCCACCACCAATGAGCAACGAGATCATCTTGTGCGCCCAGCCCCCCCTGCTCGCCGATGAGCCGGTCCTGGCTCCCGATACCGTCCTCGCCGAGGCTCTGGGCTATGCCCACGCCCGTTCCGTCCGCGTGCTGATCAAGCGCCACCTCGCGATGCTGGAGACCCTGGGACCATTGCATCGCCGTGATGCGATGGTGGCCATCGGCAGCGGCGCCCAGCGCAAGACCACTGTCTTCGATCTGAATGAAGCTCAGTGCGACTATCTCATCCTCGCCGCCCAAACCAAGCGGGCCAACGTCGAGCGGGCCAAGGTCGCGGAGCTGCGCGGCATGTTCCGGCGCGGCGCCCTGGTCGCCAAGGATTCCGAGGCTGTGGCCGAGCTAGCTGCTATTCAGGAGCGGCACGTCGAGCGACTAAGCGACGCCGCCGCGATGAAAGCCGCGTCTCGGATCATGAAGGCCGGTCGCCGCAAGCTGCCCGATTGGGTACGCACCAAGCAGTTCGAGACGATGGAGGCCCGCCGCGCGGCTGCGATGGCTCAAGGTCCCGCCACCGACGACACCGACCTGTTCTGACCACACCCCATCGCTGCCCTCAAGCCGCCCCTCGGCCGGGCGCCTGATGCCGGCTGCATGCCGCCCGACAGGACTTCCCCATGTCTACGCCACCGCGCTCATTGACGAGCCCCCGACGACTACCGCGCGGGCGGCATCGAGATCGCCAATGAGTCCGCTGGGGCCGCCGTTACCGGCGCCCGGAAGGAGGCCGTTGCGATGGCCCGCCAATCGACGCTGGGGACTCACCCAGCGCTATCCCCGGCATCGCCGCCACCTGCGTAGCCGAAACTCCTAGCGAGTCCGTAGCGCGCTCCCTGAGCGATTTGGAGGGCATCGCCAGGGGCGGCGAATTCACCGCGTCCCCACCCCCCCACACCATGGATCGGCACACCGCCGAGCCCCCACAAGAGAGACCATCACCCATGACCGACATCACCACCGCCTCGACCTCGACCCACCGCCGGCGCCGCGTCCCGGATTTTGGCATCGACAACCGAGGCCGCCAGATCGCGACCGTTACGCTGGCCAACGGGGCCGGTAAGGCCGTGCTCGACCGGGCCGACTTCGACAAGCTGGTCACCGCCGGCATCTCCATCAACTGGTCACTGGCCCAGACCGGCACCGCGAGCAACCGCCAGCCCGCCGTTAAGGTCAACGTCGGGGGTCGCATGGTGGCCGTTGCTCGGCTGATCCTGAACGCCCCTGCGCGCAGTCAGGTGCGCTACAGCGGGCGCGACCGGACAGACCTCCGCCGCGACAACATCCGGCTGGCCGATACGATGGCCCGAGGAGAGGGCGAGCGGGAGACTGGCATCGTGAACCGTAGCGGCTGGTCCGCAGCTCGGTACGGCCAGCCGAAGAACGCCGCACGGGCCGCCGAAAGGGCGCACGCCGATGCTCTTGAGGCCGCCGACCGGGCCGAGGCTTCGGTGCGCGTGGCGCGGTGGCGTGAGTGGATTGCCGCCGAGATCGCCGCAGGCACGCCGGCCGAGGAAGCGGACGCCGAGGGTCGGGAACACAGCCGGGCCGAAGCCCACGTCTATCGCCAAACCCATGGACTGGACAGCCAGGGTCGGGCGCCGCGTCCCCTGGCACAGGCTAGGCGTGGGAAGGGCAAGGGCGCCAAAGCGCCGGCACCCGTCCTAGAACCCGTGAAACTGGGCGATGTGGTGGCCATGGCGCTGCCGTTCTAGGGCACCTAAAGCGAGTGGGCGGGAGGGTCTTGTAGCCGCAGCCCGCCCGGTGCTGGTACAACGGTCGGCCGCATTTCGGCTGGGTGTTTGGAGCTACGGATTTGGCCACGCTGGTTGCCAACTGCCCCCGCTGCGGGGCGAATAGTCATACTCTCGATGTCGAGGCAGCGACCTACAAGAAAACCCAATCCGACTGGCAGCATTGGCATGAGTTGTACGCCGTCTGTCGGAATTGCCGCAAGGGGACGATCTACGTCGTCTCGCTCAAGCATCCCGACGACACGAACTATACATCTTCACACAAACTGCTCGAACTTCAAGCCATCAATCAGGTCTTTGAAGTAGAGGGCGTCATCAGCATCAAAGACCGGGTGCGGTTCGCTCCACCGGATCACGTGACACCCGACATTGGGAAGGCCTTCACTGAGGGCGCGACCTGCCTGGCAGTCGAGTGCTGGAACGCTGCTGCCGCGATGTTTCGCGTTTGCCTCGACAATGCGACCCGCGACCTCCTTCCCACGGAAGACCCGCCGGGCATGAACAGGAAGGCTCGCTATGACCTGGGCTGGCGCCTCCCGTGGCTGTTCGACAACGGGATGCTCCCGGCGGACCTGCGAGGCCTTGCGTCATGCGTCCACCAGGACGGGAACGACGGGGCGCATCGTGGAAACCTCACCAAGCAGGATGCGGAGGATCTTCTGGACTTCACCGTGGCGCTGCTTACTCGCCTCTACACGGAGCCGTCTCGGGTCAAGCTCATGGAGGAGAGGCGGGCTGCCCGTCGAACTCCCAAGGCGTAAGCTCAGCCCCCTACGCCGGCCGCCGCTCCAACCTCGGGCGGATCTTCCCAGGCACCGGCTTGCCCTCCTCCAGGGCATCGGCGGGCACTTCCGGGTACGCAATCTTCTCCACAACCTCGTCCCGCAGATGGCGTAGTAGGTGCCCGTCGCTGTAGGTCGAGAGGGTGAACGACTTCTTCTCGTGCCCGACCACCTGGGCTATCTCGCCGTCTGGGATGCGGGCACGGTCCAAGCAGGTGATGACGTTCCGCCGGAATGAGTGGAAGACCAGCCGATCCTCTCCCGTCCTGGGGTCAATTGACGAGGCCTTGGCGGCCCTGCGCAAGACGGTGAAGGCCCGCGACAGGTACCACGAGCGCTTCTTGTCGGGGCCGGCGGGGGCCAACTCGGGGAAGATCGGGCCGGCCTCTGGCAGATGGTCCAGCAAGCCCAGCCGGTTCAACTCCGAATGGACCGGGACCACGCGCACCCCGGCCTCGCTCTTGGCTTCGGTGATGTCGAAGACCCACACCCCATGTTCCTGCCGAACGTCCTCCCGGTCCAGCGAGCATATCTCATTCAGCCGCATGCCCGTGAACAAGGCAATGCGAGTGACCCACCACATGGGCCGCCGGTAGAGATCCTGGCGGCCCTTACTTGAGGCCCTGAGGATGGCCGTGATGTGGTCCGGCGAGAACGCGATGCGCTGCGTCTTCTGCGACTTCACCACCTTGCGAAACTGTTCCTCAAAGGGGTTCGCCCCCGCCACCGCCTCCCGCTTCTTCGCCCAATCCCACAAACCGGTCAGGGACGAGACGTATCGATTGATCGTTTTGTTCGAGAGTCCCTTTGGCCCCTCCCCGTGCAGCTTAAGAAGTTCCGTGAAGGAGTGCTTCTTGGTGTCCGGTGACCGGCCCCAGTGAGGATCGAGGCGGGCCACCTTGTCGAAGAACTGGACGGCATCCCGTGGGCGAACACGGGCAAGCGGCTTGTCCCCCCAGAATGACGAGAACAGGCGAAACACGGCCTCCTCCTGACCCACCGTTTGGCCCTTCAAGGCGGACCTCGGGTCTCGCTGCCGCTCCTGGTGGTAGGCCTTGGCAAGTTCGCTCACCGTGGGCATGAACTGAGCCGGGGGCGCGGCAGGCTCACCCTGTCGCAGTTCCGAAAGGCGCGCGCTCAGGGCACCCAGGCGGGCTTCTTCCTCTACCGTCAGATTGGCGGGGACGCCTTCAAACTTCTCCCGCTGCAAGCGTTCAACCAGCGGTTCGGCCTCCAACTCGAGCCCGGCCTCGCTCGGATCGTCGGCATCATCAGGCCCACCCTCATAACCCTCGGTTTCAGGGAAGGCTTCCCGCGCCCACCGCAACGTCTCCTGGTAGATGGCAGAGGGTGACGCCCCAGGTTGAACCGCTGTGGTCCCTCGGGCGGGCTTCGCGGGCACAGACCGGCCGGCCTCCATGTCCACCCAACGGGCCTGCAAGGAGGACACCCAGGCCCATCGCTCTCGCTGCGCAACGGACAGGTCCCGAGTCTTGAGGGAGATGACCCACTCCGCGCGCCCCTCCGCTTTCCGCAGATGGCTAGGTACTGTCGCCCTCAGGTACCATGACTGACGGCGCTGGAGGAGGAAGCGTAGGTCGGCCATTAGGCCCCCGATCCCGGCTAACGTTACACGCTGACGTTACACATTCCTGTTGCATATGTGGCCGAAATGCAAGATATTCCAATCTGTTGATGAGGTTGGTGATCGGGTCGATGGGGCTCCTAGTCCCCCAGCCAAACACCCGGTCATTGGACCAGAGCCCCGCCCCCAGCGGGGCTTTCGCTTTTCCGGCCCATCCCATTCCAGAGCTTGACGCGCGCCCCGCCCGGTGGCGCTGTGGCGCCATGCGATTGCTCCTGGTCGAAGACAATGCCGAGCTGGCGGAATGGCTCGCCAAGCTGCTGCGGCGCGACAACTACACCATCGACTGCGTCGCCGACGGCGAGGACGCGGACCATGTCCTCAGCGTGCAGGACTACGACCTGGTCATCCTCGACCTGACCCTGCCCAAGCTGGACGGGCTGCAGGTGCTGCGGCGGATGCGCCGCCGCGGCAGCCGCACCCCGGTGATCATCCTGACCGCCAATGCCAGCCTGGACGGCCGCGTCACCGGGCTGGACGAGGGCGCCGACGACTATCTGGCCAAGCCGTTCGAGATCGCCGAGCTGGAGGCGCGGATCCGGGTCCAGCTGCGCCGGGCGCATGACCGGACCAGCCCGGTGATCAGCTGCGGCGACCTCTCGCTCGACACCAATCTGCGGCAGTTCCGCCTGGGCGAACGCGCGCTGCTGCTGACGCCCCGAGAGCATGCGGTGCTGGAGCAGCTGCTGCTGAAATCCGGCCAGACCGTCAGCAAGACCAAGCTGTCGGAGAGCGTATTCGGATTCGACGACGACGCCGACCCGACCGCGATCGAGATCTATGTCCACCGCGTGCGCAAGAAGCTGGAAGGCGGCCGCGTCCGCATCGTGACCCTGCGGGGCCTGGGCTATCTGCTGCGCCACGAGGATCCATGAGGATCAGGAGCCTTCGCCTCGAGCTGCTGCTGTGGCTGATCGTGCCCCTGGCCGGGGTGGTCGCGGTCAATGTCTGGACCACTTATCGCGGCGCGGCGGCGACGGCGGACCTGGTGACCGACCGCATGCTGTTGGCCTCGGCCCGGGCCATCGCCGAGCAGACCCGGGTCGACCGCGGCGTGATCGAGGCGCTGATCCCGCCGGTGGCGCTGGAGATGTTCGCCACCGGCAACCAGGACCGGGTCTACTACCGCGTCCAGACCGCCGAGGGCCGGCTGCTGACCGGCTATCCCGACCTGCCGCTGGCGGCGATGACCGCCGAGGGCGAGGATCCCGCCGCGTTGGAGCAGCCCTATCGCGACGAGGGGCTGCGGCTGATCGCCATCAGCCATCCGGTGGTCGGCGCCGGGGCCGCCAGCCCGGTCGAGGTCGCGGTCGGCGTCACCCTGCACAGCCATGCGGCGCTGGCCCGGCAATTGTGGCTGCGGGCGCTGGGGCAGCAGAGCCTGCTGCTGCTGGTGGCCGGCATCCTGGCCCTGATCGGCCTGGCGCGCGGGCTGACACCGCTGCTGCGGTTGCGCAACGCCGTGCAGCGCCGCCGGCCGGACGAGCTGATGCCCTTCGCGGTCGATTCGGTGCAGACCGAGCTGCGGCCGCTGGTCGGGGCGCTGAACCACCTGATGGAGCGGGTCGAGCGCCAGATGGCGGCGCAGCGCCGCTTCGTCGCCAACGCCGCCCACCAGCTGCGCACGCCGCTGGCGCTGCTGAACACCCAGGCCAGCTATGCCCTGCGCGAGCCGGAGGAGCCGGCCCGGACCGAGGCCCTGACTGCCCTGCAGCGCAGTGCCGGCCAGCTGGCGCATCTGGCCAGCCAGCTGCTGACGCTGTCGCGCGCGGCCCCCGGCAGCCGGCGCCCGCGCCATGACCGGATCGACCTGCACGACCTGGCGCGCCAGGCCCTGGAACCCCTGGCCGGGCTGGCGGTGGAGCGCGGCATCGATCTCGGCCTCGACGGCGATCCCGGCATCGCCGTGCGCGGCGACGAGACCATGCTGCGCGAGGCGGTGGTCAACCTGGTCGAGAACGCGCTGCGCTACGTCCCAGCCGGCGGCGTGGTGACGGTGGCCGTCGCCGCCGAAGGGGCCATGGCGCTGCTGCGGGTCGAGGACAATGGCCCGGGCATCCCGGCGGCCGAGCGCGACCAGGTGTTCGAGCGCTTCTATCGGATCCTCGGCACCGAGGGCGCCGGCAGCGGCCTGGGGCTTGCGATCGTCAAGGAAATCGTGGAGACCGCAGGGGGCGCGGTGCGCCTGCGCGACCCGGCCAGCGGCCACGGCCTGGTCGCGGAGATCCGCCTGCCGGCGGCGGAAGACGGAAGGGATTGATCAGCGGATGGACGATATCTCGCAGCGGGCCCCGGCCAGCCCCGTGCCCTACTTCTCGCAATGGGAATCGCCCGACCGCGCCGAGGACATCCTGGCCGGCCGGCTGCCGCTGGCCGAGGATCCGAACTGGGCGAAGTCCGGCGCCACGGACGCGGCGGACTATGCGCGCTGGGCCGACCACATCTGCGGCATGGCCTGCCTGAAGATGGTGCTGGCCGCACGCACCGGCCGGGCGCCGCCACTGCTGGAGCTGGCCCGCGGCGCCACCGCCCATGGCGGCTACGTCGTCGAGGGCGAGGCGATCAAGGGCCTGATCTACGCCCCCTTCGTCGCCTTCGTGCGGGCGGAGTTCGGCCTGTCCGCCCAGATCGTCACCGGCATCACCGCCCGCGGCATTCCCGGCATCCTGCGCGGGGCGCAGTTCTTCATCGCGTCGGTGCACCCGTCGATCCGGCGGCCCGAAAGCGAAGCGCCCGCCAAGGGCGGGCACCTGGTCCTGGTCCATGGCTTCGAAGACGGCCGGCTGGTGTTCCACAACCCGTCGGGCCACGACCGCGCCGCCCGCGAGGCCGTGGCCCTGCCGGTCGAGACCTTCGACCGCTTCTTCGCCGGCCGGGGCATCGCCATCCTGCCCTGAGGGAGATGGCACTGCCCCGGCGCGCTGCGACTTAGGCGTGCTCGTTGAAGGGCGCCGGGCGCCACTTCACCAGCCGGTTCTCGACGATGGTGATGAGGTACTCCACCCCCAGCGCCAGCACCGCGAGGATGATCATCGCCGCGAACACGCCGTTGGCGTTGAAGGCGCCCTGTGCGGTCGCGATCAGCAGGCCGACGCCGTGCCGCGCGCCCAGGAATTCGCCGACCACGGCGCCGACCAGGGCGAAGCCGAAGCTGACATGCAGGCTGGCCAGGATCCAGCTCATCGCCGAGGGGATCACCACCGAGCGGGTGATCTGTAACGAGGAGGCGCCGAGGATCTGGGCGTTGGCGATCATCGCCCGGTCGGCCTCGCGCACGCCCTGGAAGGCGTTGGCGAAGACGACGAAGAACACCATCACCACCGCCAGCGCCACCTTGGACGGCATGCCGAGGCCGAGCGCGATGATGAAGATCGACCCCAGCACCACGCGCGGCACCGAATTGGCGATCTTGATGTAGATGCTGAACACGTCGGCCAGCAGCTTGTTGCGGCCGAGCAGGATGCCGCAGGCGACGCCGCCGGCCACGCCGATGGCGAAGCCCATGGTCGTCTCCTCCAGCGTCACCAGGATCTCGTACCACAAGGGTCCCTGGGAGGTGCCTTCGGTGATCCAGGTCCAGATCTGATCGGCGATGCCGGACGGCATGGCGAAGAAGAACGGGTCGACCCAGCCGGCCCGGGTGGAAATCTCCCACCCGCCCAGGGCGACGACCAGGATGGCGATGCGCAGCGTGATCACCAGCAGGCGGCGGCGGCGCATCCGGGCCTGGATGCCGGCTTCGATCTCGGCGGCGGTCGGCACGGCCGCACCGCCATGGGTCGCGGTGATGGTCATGGTCATGTCTCCTCCCCCTCCGCCCTAGTGGGCCTGGCCCATGGCGCGCTGCTGGCCGATCTGCACTTCCTCGCGCAGGTCGTCCCAGATCACGCGGGCGATCTCGATGAACTCCGGCTCGTAGCGGATCTCGCTCATCACCCGCGGCCGCGGCAGGGCGATGTCGTAGACCGCCTTGACCGTGGCCGGGCCCGCAGTCAGCACATAGACCTTGTCGGCCAGGGCCACCGCCTCCTCCAGGTCGTGGGTGACGAAGATCACCGAGGCGCCGGAGCCGGACCACAGCGCCAGCAGCTCGTCCTGCATCAGCGTGCGGGTCTGGATGTCGAGCGCGCTGAACGGCTCGTCCATCAGCAGGATCTTGGGTTCGTTGATGAAGGTCTGGGCCAGGGCCACGCGCTTGCGCATGCCGCCCGACAGCTGGTGCGGATAGTGGCCCTCGAACTTGGACAGACCGACCCGGGCGATCCAGTCGCGGGCCCGTTCATAGGCGGCCTTCTTCTTCTCGCCGCGGAACAGCGGCCCGGCGGCGACGTTGTCCAGCACGCTGCGCCATGGGAACAGCGCGTCGGCCTGGAACACGAAGCCGATGCCGGGGTCGATGCCGGTGATCGGCGCGCCCATCAGCCGGACCTCGCCGGCGCTGGGCCGGGCCAGGCCGGTGACCAGGTTCAGCGTGGTCGACTTGCCGCAGCCGGTCGGGCCGACGACGCAGGCGAATTCCCCCCGCCCGACAGTCATGTTGAAGTCGCGCAGCGCGGTCAGCATGCGGCCGTCGGGGGTGACGAAGCGGCGGCTGACATTGACCAGCTCGATCGCCGGGATCGCGTTCAGGACCGGGACTGGGCCTGAGGATGCAGAAGAGACGGAGAGAGACATGGCGGGTCCTCCGCGCGCATTCCCTCCCGTCATTCCCGCGAAAGCGGGAATCTCTTCGGCGGTTGGACCGTCTGGAGATCCCCGCTTTCGCGGGGATGACGAGGAAGAGGAACGGGCGACGATGAGAGGTCGTCGGGGCGGCCGGGCGGATCGCCGAAGCGATCACGCCCGGCCGGAACGGATCACTGGGCGGAGCCGAGGGTCTTGGCCGCCGCGTCGACGAATTCCGTCGTGTAAGTCTTGGACAGGTCGATCTCCTTGCCCTGGACGTTCTTGCTGAAGGCCTGCAGCACCTTCAGCACCGTCTGCGGGCCGCCATCCGGCATGCGGCCGTCCGGCGTGAACATCGCCTTGCCCTCGGCCAGGCCGCGGACATAGGAGTCCTTGTCGCCGACATAGTAGTCCTTCGGGATCAGGGCCGCGATCTCCTCGGCGCTGTGGCTGGAGATGTAGCGCAGCGTCTTGACGAAGGCGTTGGCCAGCTTCTGGGCCTCTTCCTTGTGGCCCTCGGCCCAGCTGGACTGGACGTAGAACGACGCGGCCGGGTATGGGCCGCCCAGCGCCGCCGCGGTCTTTTCCGGCGTCCGCATGTCGACCAGGATCTTGGCGTCACCGGTCTTCAGCAGCTGCCCGATGGTCGGCTCGGTGGTCATGCCGGCGGCGATCTGCTCCTGCTTCACCGCGGCGATGAAGGTGTTGCCGGCGCCGACCGGCAGCAGCGTGTAGTCGCCCGCCTTCAGCCCGCCGCGCACGGCGAGGTACTGGGTCAGGAAGTCGGTGGAGGAGCCGAGGCCGGTGACGCCGAGGGTCTGGCCCTTGAAGTCGGCCGGGGACTTGATCTGGTCCGCCAGCTTGGACGAGACCATCTCGACCTCGCCCGGGGCCTGGCTGAACTGGACGATGGTCTGGATGTACTTGCCCTTGGCCTGCAGGTCGACGGTGTGGTCGTAGAACCCGACCACACCCTGCACGGCGCCGGCGATCAGCTCGTTCTCGGCCTCGACACCGGCGCGGCTGTTCAGCAGCTCGACGTCCAGCCCTTCGTCCTTGAAGTATCCCAGCTGCTGGGTCAGCACGGCCGGCAGGTAGATCTGCTTCTCCATGCCGCCGACGATGATGGTGATCTTGTCCTCGGCCAAGGCCGCACCGGACGATGCCAGCACGGCGCCGAAGGCGAGCGCGCAGGCGAGGCTTCTCGAATGATGGCGCACCATCGTGTCTCCTCCCGATCTCTCTTGCGGCCCTGGACCACCCGGGGCCGGCGCTGCCCCGGGGTGGCAGCCGAAGCCGGCCCCGAGGCGCGATGGCGACACGATGACGGCGCGAAGCTTTCAGTCAGCTTTCATACGATCGGGATATCGGATCGGCAACGATCCACCCGATCCGGCAGGCGGATCGTTGCCGAAGCCCGGTCAGGCAGGGGTCTCGCCCTTCAGCAGCGCCGCGATCTCAGGATGCCCGAAATGCTCGGCCCAGCCGAGCGGCGTGCTGTCATAGGTGCGGTCGCGCACCGCCGGGTCGGCGCCGCGCGCCAGCAGCAGCCGGGCGCCGCGCAGGTCGTCGGCCCAGCCGGCCGCCATGTGAAGCGGGGTGACGTCGGCGGTGTCGCCCCAGGCGACGCGGCGGTCGATATCGGCCCCCTGCCCGACCAGCCACTCCACCGTCTCCGCCCGATGGCTCAGCAGCGCCCAGTGCAGCGCGGCCCCATTGTGGGGTGCCGCATCGATGTCGGCGCCGCGGGCCAGCAGCGCCGCCATAGCCTCGATCCGGCCGCTGCAGGCGGCCCAGGTCAGCGCCTCGTCCAGGATCTCCTGCGGCGCGTCGGTCATGTGCCATTCCGGGAAGCCGCTGTGCGGCCGGTAGAAGCCGCGATGGTGCCCGGCCTCCGGCCGCAGCGCCCCTGTCCCGTCGAAGAACAGACCGATCAGGTCGAGGCGGCCGAGCCCGGCGGCGATGCGCAGGTTCAGCGGCGCGACCACCTCCGCCGCCAGCCGTTCGGCCATCACCGTGTGGCCCCAGAACAGCGCCACCGCCAGCGGCGTGCCGCCATCGCCATAGGCCTCGGCCTCGACCGATCCGCCGGCGGCGATCAGCCGGTCGACCAGGGCCAGCCGCGCCTCGCGGTCGCCACGGCCGCCGCCATAGGCGATGTCGTGCAGCGGGCCCCAGCCCTTGTCGTTGGCGAGATTGGGATCGGCGTCGGCATCGAGCAGGTCCCCGGCCTGATCCAGCCGGTTCATCGAGATGGCGAGCATCAGCAGCCGGTTGCCGTTGGTGCCGCGGGTGTTGACCAGATCGGGATGCGCCGCCAGCACTGCGGCCAGCGCCGCACGGTCGTCGCTGCGGATCGCCTCGAAGGCCGTGCGGAACGGTTCCTCCGCCCGCCCCGCCTTCATCGCCTCGATCCGGTTGGCGAAGCCGGCCCAGTCGGCAAAGCCATGGGCGCGGGCGACGATCAGCTCGGCATCGGCCTCGCTCAACTCCGCGGCCCGGATCTCCGCCTCCGACACTGCGGCGAAGCGGGGATGGAAGCGCTGCACCAGCCGCAGCGATCCGGCCTCGCCGGTGCGGTGGTTGCTGCGGATGCCGGCGGCGCGGTCGCGGTAGTATTGCAGCTCGGTCTCGAACGGCCGGGCGATCTCCGGCGGGCTTCCGGCCAGATGAGCCCGCAGCTTCGGCCAGCTGGCGAAGCCGTATTCGCGGGCGATCACCCATTGTGCATCGCTGAGCTTCGCGGCGGCGGTGATCTCGGCATCGCCGCGATGGGCCAGCCGGGGATGGCTGTAGCGGATGCGGGCCAGCGCCTCGGCGCTGCCGGCGCGCAGGGCCTTCAGCAGGTCCTTGGCGCGCTTCTTCTGTTGCTCCGGATCGGGCGAGGCGGGCAGGTCCTGGGCATAGGGATGGGGCATGACGCTCCTCCTTTCACACGCCCGGCATCCGCATCATCGGGCAGAAAGAAGGATCGACGCAGCTCTGCGTTCGTCTCTCACAAGGGGGCGCTGCCCTTCCCGCGGACCGGATGCGTCTTGCACGCGGGCCGAAGGCTATCCCGCCTGATAGCCCGTCGCAACTGGATGTTGCCCTGCGGCCGCGTCCCCGCCATGGTGCGCGGCCACCACGACAAACCGGTTCCATCAGTGCCTCTCATCCGCCCTTCAGTCCCTGCCGACCTGCCGGCGATCCAGGCGATCTACGCCCATCATGTGCTGACCGGCCTCGCCTCCTTCGAGGAGATCCCGCCGGACGTGGCGGAGCTGGCGCGGCGGCGGCTCGACGTCATCGGCCGCGGCCTGCCGCATCTGGTGGCGGAGGTCGACGGGATGGTGGCCGGCTTCGCCTATGCCGGGCCCTATCGCAGCCGGCCGGCCTATGGCTACAGCGTCGAGAACTCGATCTATATCGCCGCCGACATGACCGGGCACGGCATCGGCCGGGCCCTGCTGCAGCGGCTGATCGACCTGTGCGCCGAGGCCGGCGCGCGGCAGATGGTGGCGGTGATCGGCGACAGCGCGAACATCGCCTCGATCGGGCTGCACGAGGCGATGGGCTTCGCCCGCACCGGCCTGCTGCCCTCGATCGGCTTCAAGTTCGGCCGCTGGGTCGACAGCGTGCTGATGCAGCGGCCCCTCGGCGAGGGCGACAAGACCCTGCCGGAGAGCTGAGCCGCCGCGCTCAATGCGCGGCGACGAAGTCCCCGATCAGCCGGTTGACCTCGGCCGCAGCCTCCATATGCACCATGTGGCCCTTGCCATCGAAGCGGTGCACCGCGATCGCCGCCGGCAACCCGTCGGCATGGGCGGCCGGCAGGATGGCGTCCGCGGTGCCCCACACCACCTGGACCGGCACCTTGAGGGTCCCGAGCCGGTCGCGCAGCGACACCGCCTGGCGGCCATCGGGGAAGACCTGTCCGGCGATCGCCTTCAGGGCCGCGTCGACGCCGTCGAGCCGCTTATATTTCAGCACGTCCTCGACCAGGTCGCGGGTCACCAGCTCCGGGTCGGCGAACAGCGCCTCGAGATGCGGCTTCAGGTCCTTGCGCTTCTGCGCCGTGATGAAGCCGTCGATGTAGCCGCCATTGATCTCCGCCCCCAGCCCGGCCGGGGCGATCAGCGTCGCCGATGCCACCCGCTCGGGCGCGTCGAGCGCCAGGGACAGCGCTACCGCGCCGCCCAGGGAATGGCCGACCAGATGGGCCCTGGCGATGCCGGCGGCGTCCATATAGGCCAGCACCGCGCCGGACAGCGCCGCCAGATCCCCAGCACCAACATCCTTGCTCGATCCGCCATGGCCGGGCAGGTCGATGGAATTGACCGATCGACCGGTCAATGCTGGCTGGGTGAACAGCCAGTTGTTGAGGTCGCCGCCGAAGCCGTGGATCAGCACCACCGGCGTGCCGTCGCCCTCGCCCGTCACCAGCGCCCGGATCGCCCGGCCGCCGGCCTGGACGACCTTCGGCTCCGGCGGTGGGGCGGCACTTTCGGCCGCCGCCGCGGCCTCGGCCTGGAACGCTGCGATGAAGCTGTCGAGTTCCGCCTCCGCCACCTCGCCTTCGACCACGACGCCGAGCAGGGCGCCGACCGGCAGGGTCTGCCCCTCCTCCGCCACCCGCCGGCGCAGGGTGCCGGCGACCTGGGATTCCAGGGCGTTGGTGATCTTGCTGGTCTCGATGTCGACGATCTCGGTGCCCGGCTCGATCCGCGCGCCTTCCGCCGCGGTCCAGGCGGCGAGCAGGCCCTCGGTCATCGCCAAGCCCCATTTCGGCATGGTGATGGGATGAATCGTCCCGCTCATTCCGCGGCCTCCCGCCGGCCCGGCGCGCCCATCACCGTGCGCACCGCCGCCGCCACCTTGTCGGCATTCGGCACGTAGAGGTCTTCCAGCGCGGCGGCGAACGGCACCGGCGTGTGCGGCGGCGACACCATCTTGATCGGCGCCTTCAGGCTGGCGAAAGCGTGGTCGGCCACCTGGGCGGAGATGTCGGTCGCCATGTTGCAGCGCGGGCTGGCCTCGTCCACCACCACCAGCCGCCCGGTCTCCTCGACGCTCTCCAGGATGGTGTCGAGGTCGAGCGGCGAGGTGGTGCGCGGGTCGATGATGGTGCAGTCGATGCCTTCCTTGGCCAGTGCGTCAGCCGCGGCCTTGGCCATCTGGACCATGCGGCCGATGGCGACAATGGTGACGTCCTCGCCCTCGCGCACCAGGTTGGCCTCGCCGAAGGGGATGGTGTAGGGCTCGTCCGGCACCTCCTCCTCCATGTCGTACAGCACCTTGTGCTCGAAGAAGATCACCGGGTCGTCGTCGCGGATCGCCTGGATCAGCAGGCCCTTGGCCTCATAGGGCGAGGACGGGATGACGCATTTCAGCCCGGGGATGTGGGTGAACAGCGGGTACAGGCACTGGCTGTGCTGGGCCGCGGCGCGGAAGCCGGCGCCGTACATGGTGCGGATGGTCAGCGGCGTCACCGCCTTGCCGCCGAACATGTAGCGGAACTTGGCGGCCTGGTTGAAGATCTGGTCGAAGCAGACGCCCATGAAGTCGACGAACATCAGCTCGGCCACGGGCCTGAGGCCACTGGCCGCCGCGCCGGCCGCGGCGCCGATGAAGGCGCTTTCGGTGATCGGGGTGTCGAGCACCCGGGTCGGGCCGAACTCCTTGTGCAGCCCCTTGGTGACGCCGAGCGGCCCGCCCCAGGCGTCCTGCTCGCCCGGCGCGCCGGAGCCGCCGGAGACGTCCTCGCCCATCAGGATCACGCGCGGGTCGCGCCGCATCTCCTGGGCCAGCGCCTCGTTGATCGCCTGGCGGAAGCTTTTCTTGGACATGGCCTGCCTCCCTCAATACGAGACGTAGACGTCGGTCAGCAGATCGGCCGGGCCGGGCACCGAAGCGGCCTTGGCGTCGACCACGGCGCGCTCGATCTGCTGCTTGATTTCCGCATCGATGGCGTCGAGCTGCGCGCCCTCCAGCAGACCGGCCTCCGTCACCCGGTTGCGGAACATGTCCAGGCTGTCGCGCTGGGCCCGGATGGCATCGACCTCGCCGGGCGCGCGATAGGTCTGGGCATCGCCTTCGAAGTGGCCGTAGTAGCGGTTCAGCTTGACCTCGATCAGGGTCGGGCCGCCGCCGGAGCGGGCGCGGTCGACCGCCTCTCGCGCGGCCTCCCACACCGCGAAGAAGTCGTGGCCGTCGACCTGGATGCCGGGCATGCCGAAGGCGTGGGCGCGGTCGACGATGTCCTGGCAGCTGACCGAGAACTTGCTCGACGTCGCCTCGGCATAGCCGTTGTTCTCGAACACGAAGATCGCCGGCAGCTTCCACACCGTGGCCAGGTTCAGCGCCTCGCAGGTGGTGCCCTGGTTCGAGCCGCCGTCGCCGGTGAAGGACACGGCGATGCCGCCGGTGCCCAGCGTCTTGGCCGCCAGCGCGGCACCGCAGATCAGCGGCGGGCCGCCGCCGACGATGCCATTGGCGCCCATCATGCCCTTCGACAGGTCGGCGATGTGCATCGACCCGCCCTTGCCGCCGCACAGCCCGTCCTTGCGGCCGTAGATCTCCTTCATCATCGCCGCCGGATCGCAGTCCTTGGCGATGCAATGGCCGTGGCCGCGATGGGTGCTGGCGATCGAATCCCGGTCGGTCAGGTGCAGGCAGACGCCGACGGCGCTGGCCTCCTCACCGGCATAGAGGTGGACGAAACCCGGAATGTCGCCGGTGGCGAATTCGAGATGGACCCGGTCCTCGAATTCGCGGATCAGGCGCATCTGTCGATAGGCACGCAAAAGGTCGTCGCGACTCAACTGCATGGCCGTTCCTCCCGTTGCGGATTCTGTATCCGTCAACCCGTTGCGGATCTTGTTGTCCGGCAAGAAGCCTAGCCTGTGCCCGTCCGGGTTGGGAACCCGTCGCGTTGCGGCCTACGCCTTTGGTCGAATGAATGCCCCTCCGGTCACTGCCCGTTGGGCCGGATCGTCAGCTCGACCCGGCGGTTGGCCTGGCGGCCGGACGCCGTGGCGTTGCTGGCCTTCGGCATGCTTTCGCCGCCGCCGCCGATGTTGATCCGGGGCGCGTAGACGCCGCGAGAGGACAGGTAGTCGGCCACCGACCGCGCCCGGGCCTCGGACAGCCGCTGATTGTACTCGGCCGAGCCGGTGTTGTCGGTGTAGCCGACCACGTTGACATAGGTCTGGGTGTATTGGTTCAGCGACGCCGCGACATTGTCCAGCGGGCCATAGAAGCCCGGCCGGATGGTGGCGGAATCGGTGGCGAAGGTGACATCGCCCGGGATCTCCAGCACCAGGTTGTCGCCGCGCCGGTTCACGCCGATGCCGCTGCCGGCCAGGTTGCGCCGCAGATCGGCCTGCTGCCGGTCCATGTAGTTGCCGATCGCGCCGCCGGCGAGCGCGCCGATGCCGGCGCCGATCAGGGCCCCCTCGCCGCGGTTGCCGCCGCTAACCAGGGCACCGATGCCGGCCCCGGCCAAGCCGCCGACGGCCGCCCCGCCGACGGTGTTCTGGTAGTTGGGGTTCTGGCAGGAAGCCACGGCCCCCGCCAGGCCGAAAACGAGCAGCGAACGACGGATGCGCATGATGCCCTCTCTCAGGAAGTCCGGTGCGACGGTCGCCGGCCTCGGGGGATACTCGGCCCCAAAGATGGTCGGAATGAGGATTGGTCCGCTGCCGCCGTCTTCAAGGGGCCGCGCGCGGCGTCGCAGCAGGTCGCCATCCCCGATCTATTCCCCGTCGGCAAACAGGCTGTCGCAATATCCGCCCTGAAGGCCGTATCGGACGATCGTGTTGGTCCGATCGGTCGTGAAGTAGAGAAGGCAGGACTCGCCGTCCTGCTCGTAATATCCGGTCGGGGCGGATTGATCCTGGTACAGCGGGGTCTCGGCCATCCCGCCGCCGGCCGGGATCACGCCGACCAGGGCCTGGCCCGTCGATGCGGTTCCGGTCTGAACGAACCGCTGGTGCTGGGTGCTGCCGTAGCGGCTCCAATTGTGGACATACAGCGGCTCGGCCTCGGTACCGATGTTGGGATGGGTGGCCGAGCCGCCCTCATGATCCTCCGGGCCGAATTCGGCAGTGGCCACATCGATCTTCTGCCCGACCAGCGCACTCGCCCGGGCGTCGATGTCGCTGCCGCCTCCGGCGGCGATGCATCCGCTCAGCGCCAGCAGGCTTCCGATGATCGGCAAGAAAGCGAGTTTCGTTTTCATTCGAATGACGGCGCCCCGAGTGGAAGTCGATGTCTCGTTTAAGAAGCGATGATGGTGGAACCGAGGCGGCCGCGGTCAGTTCCGCAGCACGATGCAGGCGCCGCCGACCCGGCGCAGGCGGCTGCAGAACTGGTTGCCCTCCGCCCGGCTCTGCGCCGGGACGCTGACCCGGTAGAAGCGGCGCGTGCCCATGCTGAGCATGCGGGTGCCGACGATCATCGGCTGGATGTCGGCCATCAGCTGCGGGTAGCGCTTGCGGACCCGGCCATAGGCGGCCAGCGCCCGGCCCTTGGAGAAGTTGCCGGCGATCTGGACATGCCAGGGCGCGGTCGGCGACAGCAGCTCGCTGTCGTCACCCTCGGTCTTCAGCGACGCCAGCAGCTCGAGGCAGGGCTTGGGGCTGCCGTCGAAGCTGGGGACGCTGCCGTCCGGCTTCGGCACCCATTCGTCGGCCGACCGCTTGGTGACGAACTGGACGTAGTCCTCGGTCTCCAGCGGCAGGTAGCCGTGGCCGCCGATCCAGCTCGCGACCCGATTCGGCCCGGCGTTGTAGCCGGCGGCGGCGAGGCCGAGATTGCCGAACTGGTCGCGCAACTCGGCCAGGAAGGCGGCCGAGGCCGGCAATGCCGTCTCGGGGTCGAAGGGGTCGGCCAGGTCGCGCATCTTCGCGGTGCCGGGCATGAACTGGGCCACGCCCCGCGCGCCCTTCGGGCTGACCGCATGCGGCCGGAACCGGCTTTCCTTCCAGATCAGCCGGGTGAAGAACTCCAGCGGCAGGTTCTGCGCCGTCGCGGAGTCCTCGATCAGCCGGCACACCGCCTGCTCGACCGTCTCGTCCTTGCCCGGCGCCGCGGCCGCCATGCCGCAGCACAGCAGCGTCCAGGCGATCGCGATCGGGGCCCATCCACGCATCCGCATCCAGATCCTCGCCGACCGCGCCGGCGGCCATGGTAGTGCGATTTCCCTCCGTTGCGAACCGACCACAACGGGTGATGGGCGGCAGGCGCGACGCCGGCGCGATCACCGCGGCAGATCGGGCGTCGCACCGGATGTCGCCCTTGCAGCCGGCAGACGCCGGAAATGGATCTTGTCCGACGGTCGCAGGTCCCGGCCGCTTCGCCGGGCAGGCGGTACGGCGGCCGTCCGCGGCCGCGCCGCCGCGGCTCTGATGCGCTCCGGCGGGTAGGCCTCGCGCAGCACGTCCGAAACAAAGGTGTTGGCGAAATCTGCCGAGGCCTCCGGATGGGCACGCCGGACGACCTCCAGCGCCGCCTCGCAGGCGCTCCACTCATCATGTCCTGCCTTGCGGCTGGAGCGGTACGCCGCCAGCACGCGCATTCCGAGGGATGATGTCATGAACGATGTCGAACCGATCATTCCCGTTCTCCTCCTCGTTCGTTCACGAGCGTCCGGCGGGTGCGACCTGGACGGCAACAGTCTGCGTCCCGCCGTTGCGCTCGATGGTGAGATTCAGTTGCCGCCGCGGACGACGAGAGGCGGGCGGCCTCTCGTCTCCCCGCGGCCGGACGTTGCCTCAGTAGTCCATGCCCGCGCCGTGGGCCGGCGCCTCGGCGGCCGGCTTCTTCGGCAGTTCGGCCACCATCGCCTCGGTGGTGACCAGGAGGCCGGCGACGGAGGCCGCGTCCTGCAGCGCCGCGCGGACGACCTTGGCAGGGTCGATGATGCCCTTGGCGTACATGTCGCCATACTCGCCGGTCTGGGCGTCGAAGCCGAAAGCGTAGTCCGGCGTCTCCAGCACCTTGCCGACGATCAGCGAGCCGTCCTCGCCGGCATTCACCGCGATCTGCCGCGCCGGCGCCTGCAGCGCACGGCGGACGATGTCGATGCCGGTCCGCTGGTCGTCATTCTCCGGCTTGAGCTCGTTGAGGGCCTTCAGCGCGCGCAGCAGCGCCACGCCCCCGCCGGGCAGGATACCCTCCTCCACCGCCGCCTTGGTCGCGTGCATCGCGTCGTCGACGCGATCCTTGCGCTCCTTCACCTCGACCTCGGTGGCGCCGCCGACGCGGATCACCGCGACGCCGCCCGCCAGCTTGGCCAGACGCTCCAGCAGCTTCTCGCGGTCGTAGTCCGAGGTGGTCTCCTCGATCTGCGCCCGGATCTGCCGGATGCGGGCCTCGATCTCGGCCTTCGAACCGGCGCCGTCGACGACGGTGGTGGCCTCCTTCTCGATCACCACCTTCTTGGCGCGGCCGAGCATGTCGAGCGTGACGGTCTCGAGCTTGATGCCGAGATCCTCGGAGATGGCGGTGCCGCCGGTCAGCACCGCGATGTCCTCGAGCATCGCCTTGCGCCGGTCGCCGAAGCCCGGCGCCTTGACCGCCGCGACCTTCAGGCCGCCGCGCAGCCGGTTGACCACGAGGGTGGCCAGGGCCTCGCCCTCGACGTCCTCGGCGATGACCAGGAGCGGCCGGCCCGACTGCACCACCGCCTCGAGCAGCGGCACCAGCGCCTGCAGCGAGGACAGCTTCTTCTCATGGATCAGGACGTACGGATCCTCGAGCTCGACCCGCATCTTCTCGGCATTGGTGACGAAATAGGGCGAGATGTAGCCGCGGTCGAACTGCATGCCCTCGACCACCTCGAGCTCGGTGTCGAGGCTCTTGGCCTCCTCCACCGTGATCACGCCCTCGTTGCCGACCTTCTCCATCGCCTCGGCCAGGAACCTGCCGATCTCGGCATCGCCATTGGCCGAGATCGTGCCGACCTGCGCGATCTCGTCGTTGCGGGTGATCTTGCGCGCATTGGCCTTGAGGTCGGCGACCACCGCCTCGACGGCGGTGTCGATGCCGCGCTTCAGGTCCATCGGGTTCAGGCCGGCGGCCACCGCCTTGGTCCCTTCCTTGACGATGGACGATGCCAGAATGGTCGCGGTGGTGGTGCCGTCGCCGGCCAGGTCGTTGGTCTTCGACGCGACCTCGCGCACCATCTGCGCGCCCATGTTCTCGAACTTGTCGGCGAGCTCGATCTCCTTGGCGACGGTGACGCCGTCCTTGGTGATCCGCGGCGCGCCGAACGACTTGTCGATCACGACGTTGCGGCCCTTCGGGCCCAGCGTGACCTTGACCGCATCGGCGAGGATGTCGACGCCGCGCAGCATCTTCTCGCGCGCCTCGACGGAGAACTTCACATCCTTCGCAGCCATTTCATCACTCCCTCAAAAACGATCCGACGGCTCCGATCAGGCCGCCGCCTTCTGCGCGGCGGCCCCTTCGAGGATGCCCAGGATGTCGGATTCCTTCATGATCAGCAGATCCTGGCCGTCGATCTTCACCTCGGTCCCCGACCATTTGCCGAACAGCACCCGGTCGCCGGCCTGCACGTCGAGCGGCACCAGCTTGCCGGTCTCGTCCCGCAGCCCCGGGCCGACGGCGACGACCTCGCCCTCCTGCGGCTTCTCCTTGGCGGTGTCGGGAATGATGATGCCGCCCCGGGTCTTCTCCTCGCCGTCGAGGCGGCGGACGGCCACGCGATCGTGCAGCGGACAGAACGTCATTGCGGACTCCTATCTTGCCAATCTCTCGTCATGTGATCGCGAGCGGCAGCCTCGAGAATGCGGGCTCGCCGGTTCGCTCGGGCGACATGGGGAGCGCGAAAATAGCCGTCAAGAGCCCGCCGACAAATTTTCAGCACTCTTGCCGTGAGAGTGCCAATCCGCTGATAAGGCTCCTGAATTCCCGATCGAGACTCCTTTAGCGCGGGCGTGCGGCGCTACGGAGTTCCGGTTGACGCGAGGCGGCTCCTCCCGTAGATGTGGTCGGGATGTCAGACCAATTCTGAAGGTCGACCCTACCGATGTCCCTGCGTCCCCGATCCTCATCGCTGCTGCCGGTCCGCACGCCGACGCGTGACGAGGCCGTGCTGGTGGCGGTGACGGAGCATGTCGAGCGGACGGGCATCAAGCCGGGCGACCGGCTGCCGCCGGAGCGCGAGCTGGCGGAGCAGCTGCAGGTCAGCCGCTCGACCATCCGCGAGGCGCTGAAGCGCTGGGAAGGCCTCGGCATCGTTGAGATGCGCAAGGGCAGCGGCACCTATCTGCGCGTCGCGGTCTCGACCGCCAGCATCCACATGCCGCTGACCATCGACCGCGCCTCCGACGTCGACACCCTGCTGCACACGCTGGAGGTGCGCCGGGCGCTGGAGGGCGAGGCCGCGGCGATCTGCGCCCGCCGCGCGACCCCCGTGCAGGTCGCCGAGATCGGCCGCCGGCTCGACATCATGGAAGCGCACCACCTGAAATACGGCGACGCGCCGGAGCAGGACTGGGAGTTCCACCAGTCGATCTTCCGTGCCACCGAGAACCCGATCTTCGAGCAGATCCTGGCCAGCATGCGGGACGCCTTCCACCGCTTCTGGGAAAACCCGCTCGACATGCCGGATTTCGCCGGCCGCACCTTCCCCTATCACCGCGTGATGTACGACGCGATCGTCCGGCGCGACCCGGACGGGGCGCGCGACGCCGCGCTGACCATCATCGACATGGTCGACGAAGACATCCGCAACGCCGACCGGAACCGCGGGCCAGACCATGACTGACGACTACGCCGCCGACGACTACGCCGCCGCCACCCAGCTGGCGCATGACGATGCCTTCCCGTCCGGCGCGGTGGTGCCGCCGATCTACCAGACCTCGCTGTTCACCTTCGCCAATTATGCGGAGATGGAGGCGGCGTTCTCGGGCCAGATCCAGCGGCCGATCTATTCCCGCGGCAACAACCCGACGGTGCAGGAGTTCGAGCGCAAGATCGCGGCGCTGGAAGGCGCCGAGGCGGCGCGCGGCACCGCCAGCGGCATGGCGGCGATCAGCTCCGCCGTGCTCAGCATCGCCGGCGCCGGCGACCGCATCCTGTGCACCCGCCACGTCTATGGCGACGCCTACCGCTTCTTCGAGAAGCTGCTGCCGCGGGTCGGCGTCACCGTCGACTATGTCGACGCCGGCGACCTCGCGGCGGTCGAGGCGGCGCTGCCGGGGGCGAAGCTGCTGTATCTCGAGAACCCGACCTCGATGGTGTTCGACCTGCAGGAGATCGGCCGGCTGGCGGCGCTGGCCAAGGCGCATGGCGCGGCCACCATCATCGACAATTCCTGGGCGACGCCGCTGTTCCAGCAGCCGCTGAAGCACGGGGTCGACCTGGTCGTCCACTCGGCCTCGAAATACCTCAGCGGCCACAGCGACACGGTGGCGGGGGTGATCGCCGGCTCGGCCGAGCGCATCGCCCGGGTCAACGACCTGACCTACCCGTATCTCGGCGGCAAGCTGTCGCCGTTCGAGGCCTGGCTGCTGATCCGCGGCATGCGCACCCTGCCGCTGCGGATGCGGCAGCACCAGGAGAGCGGGCTGGCGATCGCCCGGCGCCTGGCCGATCATTCGCTGGTCACCCGGGTGCTGCATCCGGTGTTCTCCAACCACCCGGGCGGCGCCACGCTGACCGGCCACAGCGGCCTGTTCTCCTTCGAGGTCGACGCGCGGGTCGACGTGCCGCGCTTCGTCGACGGGCTGCGGCTGTTCAAGCTCGGCGTCAGCTGGGGCGGGCATGAAAGCCTGGTGATCCCGGCCCAGGCGTCGCTGCGCCAGGCCCAGGGGCCGAACGCGATGTCGGCCTTCGGGGTGACGCCGCGCATCGTCCGCATCGCGGTCGGGCTCGAAGACACCGAGGATCTGTGGGGCGACCTCGATCGCGCCCTCGGAGCCTCGGCCGGCTGATCCACGTTTTCCATCGTTCAACAGGGAGGCAAAAATGAAACGGATGTTGCTTTTGGCCGGTCTGGCCGCGATCGCCTTCACCGGCCCGGCGCTGGCCGACACCAACCTCAAGCTGGTCGAGGTCATCACCAGCCCGCAGCGGACCGAGTTCCTGAAGGGCCAGATCGACAAGTTCGAGGCCGCCAATCCGGGCATCAAGGTCGAGATCGTGTCGCTGCCCTGGGGCGAGGCGTTCGAGAAGTTCCTGACCATGGTCCAGGCCGGCGAGACCCCCGACATCGCCGAGATGCCGGAACGCTGGATGTCGCTCTACGCCAACAACGGCCAGCTCGAGAACCTCGACCCCTACATCGCCAAATGGGACGAGGCCCCGACCCTGGGCGAGCGTGCGGTGCAGTTCTCCAAGACCGTGAAGGACACCGCCTACATGGTGCCCTACGGCTTCTATCTGCGCGGCCTGTACTGGAACAAGAAGCTGTTCAAGGAGGCCGGCATCGCCGCGCCGCCGAAGACGCTCGACGAGTTCATGGACGTGTCGAAGAAGATCGGCGCGCTGGGCGGCGGCAAGGCCGGCTACTGCCTGCGCGGCGGCAAGGGCGGCACCGGCGGCACCGCCTTCTTCATGCTGACCATGGACGGCAAGGGCAAGTTCTTCAACGACGACGGCACCTCGACCCTCGGCGACGCCGACGCGGCCAAGGGCATGCAGTTCCTGGTCGACCTGTACAAGGCCGGCGGAGCGCCCAAGGACAGCCTGAACTGGGGCTTCAACGAGACCGTCACCGGCTTCTATTCCGGCGCCTGCGCCATGCTGGACAACGATCCGGACGCCATGATCGGCATCCTCGACCACATGAAGCCCGAGGACTTCGCGGTGGCGCCGATGCCGGTCGGCCCCGGCGGCCACGCCTACCCCTCGATCGGCTATGCCGGCTGGTCGATGTTCGCCAACAGCGAGCACAAGGAGGAGAGCTGGAAGCTGATGTCCTACCTGCTCGACAGCCAGCAGAACATCGAATGGGCCAAGTTCGTCGGCGTCCTGCCGATCCACAAGGGCGCCGAGAAGGACGCGCATTTCTCCGGCGACCTCTACGCCGGCTGGTTCAAGGAGCTGAACGACCCGCAGTGGCAGCCGATCCCCTGGCCGGCCCATCTCGAGGAGTTCGGCTACTTCTTCGACGTGATGTCGGTGCAGAGCTTCCAGGAGGCCCTGCTGGGCCAGAAGCAGACCGCCGACGTGGCCAAGGAGTGGTCCGACTACCTCACCGCCGCGCAGCAGAAGTTCCTGGCCGGCAAGAAGTGACGATAACGGTGAAATTCAGTGCCTGACCTCTCTCCATTGTCATGCCACGGCTCGACCGTGGCATCCAGGGGCCGTGAGAGCCGTTCTTGGCGGCCCCTGGATTGCCCGGTCAAGCCGGGCAATGACGGTGAAAGGGCCATCGACCGATGAATACAGCCACCCACGCGATCCCGGGCGCCCGCCCGGGATCCTTCCGCCGCACGCTCGGAAACGCGCTGGAGCCCTGGCTGTATCTCAGCCCGGCGCTGATCCTGCTGACGGTCAGCCTGCTGGTGCCGCTGATCGTCGGGCTGTCCTATGCCTTCCAGGATTTCGGGCCGTTCAAGAGCTCCTGGGTCGGGCTGAAGAACTTCCAGACGCTGCTGCACGACGCCAATTTCTGGCGGGCGCTGAAGAACACGGTGTGGTGGACGGTCGGCAGCCTGTTCTTCCAGTTCTTCGGCGGGCTGGGGCTGGCGATGCTGCTGAACCGGCCGTTCCGCGGCAAGCGCCTGGTGCAGGCGCTGGTGTTCCTGCCCTGGGCGGTGCCGACCTTCCTGTCCGGCCTGGTCTTCGCCTGGCTGTTCAACCCGGTGGTCGGGCCCCTGCCCTATTGGCTGGCCGGCCTGGGCATCCTGCCCGAGCCGTTCAACATCCTGTCCGACCCGGACCTGGCGATGTGGGGGCCGATCCTGGCCAATGTCTGGTTCGGCATCCCGTTCTTCGCCATCACCCTGCTGGCGGCGCTGCAGGCGATTCCGTCCGACTTCTACGAGGCGGCGGCGATCGACGGCGCCACGGCGTGGCAGCGCTTCACCAAGATCACCATCCCGTTCCTGGCGCCGACCATCGCCATCACCGTGCTGCTGCGCACCATCTGGATCGCCACCTTCGCCGACCTGATCTGGGTGATGACCAATGGCGGCCCCGCCAACTCCACCAGCATCCTGTCGACCTACATCTTCGCCCAGGCCTTCACCCGGCTCGACTTCGGCTACGCCTCGGCCATCGCGACCGTGCTGCTGCTTCTCCTCCTGCTCTATGCCGGCATCCTGATCCGGATGCGCAAGAGCCTGCTCGCGGGGCAATGAGACCATGAACGTCGTCGGACGCTCGCCCTTCGGCCGCCTCGCCACCGGCACCGGCTTCTATCTCGGCATCGGTGCCTACCTGCTGTTCGCGCTGTTCCCGCTGTACTGGCTAATCAAGATCTCGGTCACGCCGACCCAGCTCTTGTTCTCCGAAGGTATCACCTATTGGCCGTCGGAATGGACCCTGGGCAATTTCGGGTCGGTGCTGACCAGCAGCAACTTCCCGCGCTACTTCATCAACAGCGTCATCGTCTCGATCGCCACGGCGGCGGTGGTGACGGTCTGCGCCTCGGCCTCCGGCTACGCCTTCTCGCGCTTCCGCTTCAAGGCCAAGCCGGCGGTGATGTTCGTGCTGCTGCTGACCCAGACCTTCCCGCTGGTGATGATCATCCCGCCGGTCTACCGCCTGATGGCGCCGCTGGGCCTGACCAACAACCTGATGGGGCTGATCGTCATCTACAGCGCCTTCAACGTCGCCTTCGCCACCTTCCTGATGCAGTCCTTCTTCGATTCGATCCCGAAGGAGCTGGAAGAGGCGGCGATGATCGACGGTTGCAACCGCTTCCAGGCGCTGCGCCGGGTGATCCTGCCGCTGACCCTGCCGGGCATGGGCGCGACGCTGGGCTTCGTCTTCACCGCGGCCTGGAGCGAGCTCTTGTTCGCGCTGATGCTGATCAACTCCGACAGCCAGAAGACCTTCGCCGTCGGCCTGCTGACCTTCGTCGCCAAGTTCGGCGTCGACTGGGGCCAGATGACCGCGGCCTCGGTGCTGGCGCTGATCCCGGTCTGCATCTTCTTCGCGGTGATCCAGCGCTATCTCGTGCAAGGACTGACCGCCGGCGCGGTGAAGGGCTAAGTCTGTCTCCTCAGGGATTGAATCCGGCGCGAAAAAGACCGAGCGTGGGATCATCATCCCAGGGGGAATCGACCATGCCGCAGCACCACCTGCCTGCCTCGCCCGAGACCTGCGCCTGGGGCTATTTCGACGCCGCGCGGGAGCCGGTGCTGACCGTCGACAGCGGCGACACCGTGGTGATCGATTCGGTGTCGGGCCCGCCTGAGGTGCTGCCGGGCGGCGACTTCCACGTCCCCCCCGAGCTGTACCAGATCCATGAACGCTGCGACCGGTCGACCCCCGGCCATATCCTGACCGGGCCGGTCGCCGTCCGCGGCGCCCGGCCGGGCCAGGTGCTGGAGGTGAGGATCCTCGACGTCGCCCTGCGCCAGGACTGGGGCTACAACGTGATCCGGCCGCTGGCCGGCACCCTGCCCTACGATTTCGAGGAAGCGCGGCTGCTCAACATCCCGCTGGACGCCGCGGCCGGCACCGCCCGGCTGCCCTGGGGCCTGGACCTGCCGCTGCACCCCTTCTTCGGGGTCATGGGCGTGGCGCCGCCGAAGGGCTGGGGCAGGATCAGCTCGATCCAGCCGCGCGCCCATGCCGGCAACATCGACAACAAGGAGCTGGTGGCCGGCACCACCCTCTATTTGCCCGTGTTCAACGACGGCGCCCTGTTCTCCTGCGGCGACGGTCATGGCGCGCAGGGCGACGGCGAGGTCTGCATCACCGCGATCGAGACGGCGCTGCGAGGCACCTTCCAGCTGATCGTCCGCGACGACCTGTCCTTCGCCTATCCGCGGGCGGAGACCCCGACCCACCACATCACCATGGGCATGGATCCGGACCTGGACCAATGCGCGGTGATGGCGCTGCGCGACATGATCGTGCTGCTGGGCGAGACCGCCGGGCTGTCGCGCCAGGACGCCTACACCCTGTGCAGCCTGGCCGGCGACCTGCGCATCACCCAGACCGTCAATGGCTGCAAGGGCGTGCACATGATGATGGCGAAAGACCTGCTGCGCCGATGATGCGCCGGCGCGAGGCGATCGGGCTGGCGGGCACCGCCCTGCTGGCTCTGTCGGCGGGCCGGGCCGCCGGGGCGACGTTCGGCGACTGGCTGGACGGCGCCGACATCGCCGCCCGCTTCGCCGCCGCCGGCATCCCGGTCAAGAGCTACGCGACGGGCAGTTCGTCGATGATGCCGACGCTGGGAGAAAAGGACGTCCTGCTGGCCGATCTGCGTGCTGCGGGAACCATGCCCGGCCGTGGCGAGATCATCGTCTTTCGGCCGCCAAGCCCGGATACGGTCTTTGTCAAACGGGTCATCGGCTCGCCGGGGGACCGGGTGGCCGTGAAGGCGGGACGGCTGGTCCTGAACGGCAAAGTCGTGGAGCGGCGCCCGAAGGGCCGCGTGGAGTTGGACCTGTCCCTCGGTCCGACGCCGGTGTCCGTCTACGAAGAGGCGTTGAGCGGCGTCCGGCCCTACGAGATCGCCGAGATGTCGGATGCCGGGATGCTGGACGACGTTTCCGAAAGCGTGGTGCCAGCAGGCGCCGTGTTCGTGCTGGGCGACAACCGGGACAACTCGATGGACAGCCGTGTTGCCGAGATGGGCCCGATCTCGATCGGCAACATCGTCGGCCGCGTCGTCTACCGGCTGCGGCCGAACTCCGGCTGGCTGGTGCCGCCGGAGACGGTTCCCGAGCTCGACTGAGCCCGGGACCTAGTCGAGCTGTCAGTCTTGCGGCTGGGCAACAGTGCGGAGATAAGGCTTCAGCGTCTTGAAGCCGGCCGGGTACTTCTGTCGGGCTTCCTCGTCGGTGACGGAGGTGACGATGATGACATCCTCCCCATTCTTCCAGTCCGCCGGCGTCGCGACCTTGTGCTTCGCGGTCAGCTGCAGCGAATCGATCACCCGCAGCACCTCGTCGAAGTTGCGGCCGGTGGTCATCGGGTAGGAGATCAGCAGCTTGATCTTCTTGTCCGGCCCGACGACGTAGACGTTGCGCACGGTCTGGTTGTTGACCGCAGTGCGGCCTTCCGAGGTGGTCCCGGCATCGGCCGGCAGCATGCCGTACAGCTTCGACACCACCAGCTCGGAATCGGCGATCACCGGGAAGTTCGGGGCGTGGCCCTGGGTCTCCTCGATGTCGGCCGCCCAGCCGGCATGGCGGTCGACCGGGTCGGCGCTGAGGCCGATGACCTTGACCCCGCGCTTGTCGAATTCCGGCTTGATCCGGGCGACGGCGCCGAGTTCGGTGGTGCACACCGGGGTGAAGTCCTTGGGGTGCGAGAACAGCACGCCCCAGGACGAACCGAGCCACTCGTGGAAGCGGATCCGCCCCTCCGTGGTCTCGACTTCGAAATCGGGCGCGTCCTCACCAATCGCGAGCGGTCCGGCCATTTTTACCTCCAATTAACGTTAATTTTGTAATTTTACCGCGTGGCGACAACCCTGTCACGAAAACCCGCGCGGCGCCAAGTGCCGATCGCCGCGCGGCGGGTTGACACGGGTCGCGTTGACAGGGGCCGTCGTTGACACAGGTTGGGCGCCCTCCCATGATGCGCGCGTCTTGCCGGGGCGCCCGATCGGGGGCTGAGAGGCGCGCCAGCGCCAACCCGACGAACCTGATCCGGGTCATGCCGGCGGAGGGAGAACGAGACGCTGCCTCAGGCATCGACACGGTTCATTTCTCCACCCCGGCAGCGGCCCCCGCGTGGAGGAACCATGTTGCGCCTGCTTGCCGCCACCCTGCTGACGGCGATCGCCCTCGCCCCGGCCCTGCCCGCCTCGGCCGAGACCCCGGTGCTGAAGGTCTACACCTATGAATCCTTCACCGCCGAATGGGGGCCGGGCCCGCAGATCAAGAAGGCGTTCGAGGCCGAATGCGGCTGCACCGTCGAGTTCACCTCGGTCGAGGACGGCGTCGCCCTGCTGTCGCGGCTGAAGCTGGAGGGCAAGGCCAGCCAGGCGGATGTGGTGCTGGGCCTCGACACCAACCTGACCGCCGAGGCCGCGGCGACCGGGCTGTTCGCGCCGCATGCCGGCAAGCTGGACGACCTCTCGCTGCCGATCGCCTGGGCCGACCCGATCTTCGTGCCCTATGACTGGAGCTACTTCGCCTTCGTCTACGACAAGACCAAGGTGCCGAACCCGCCGAAGAGCCTGCGCGACCTGGTGGAAAACAGCGACCTGGAGCTGACCATCCAGGACCCGCGCACCAGCACGCCGGGCCTCGGCCTGCTGCTGTGGGTGAAGCAGGTCTATGGTGACAAGGCGCCGGAAGCCTGGGCCAAGCTGAAGCCGCGCATCCTCACCGTCACCCCGGGCTGGAGCGAGAGCTACGGCCTGTTCCGCAAGGGCGAGGTGCCGATGACGCTGAGCTACCTGACCTCGCCGCCCTACCATGTGATGGAAGAGAACGACAACAATGTCGGCGCCGCGGTGTTCGAGGAGGGCAACTACCTGCAGGTCGAGGTCGCAGGCAAGCTCGCCTCGGCCCAGCACCCCGAGCTGGCCGACAAGTTCCTGGCCTTCATGCTGACCGCCGCCTTCCAGGACACGCTGCCGACGACGCAGTGGATGTACCCGGCGGTGAAGACCGCGGCCGGCCTGCCCGACGCCTACAAGGCGCTGCCGACCCCGCCCAAGGCCCTGCTGTACCCGTCCGAGGAGGTCGCGGCCAAGCGCGCCGGCTGGATCACCGAATGGCTGCAGGCGATGAGCAAGTAAGTTGAATTCGAGTGCGCATGGGTTGGGTTCGCGGATCGCGAACCCAACATCCGGCCGCCCTCGCCGCCCCATCCCCTCCCTCCCCGGCCTGATCGCCCTCCTTGCCATCCTGGCGGTGATCGGCGCGGCGACCACCGGGCTGGTCCGGGCCGCGACCGATCTCGACCTGCTGGCGGCCTGGACCGACCCCTATCTATGGTCGGTGCTGCGCTTCACCGTGCTGCAGGCCGGGCTGTCCACCCTGATCAGCATCGCGGTGGCGATCCCGGTCGCCCGCGCCCTGTCGCGCCGCCGCTTCCCGGGCCGGACGCTGCTGCTGCGCCTGTTCGGCCTGCCGATGGTGGTGCCGGCGGTGGCCGGCGCCTTCGGCATCCTGACCCTGTTCGGCCGCTCCGGCCTGCTGGCCGAGCTGACGGCGGCACTGGGCTGGCCGCTGCGGCCGAACATCTACGGGCTGACCGGCATCCTGATGGCCCATGTGTTCTTCAACATGCCCTTCGCCGTGCGCGTGCTGCTGGCCGCCTGGGCCACCATCCCGGCCGAAAGCTGGCGCCTGGCCGCCATGCTGGGCCTGCGCGGCAGCGACCTGTTCCGGCTGGTCGAATGGCCGGTGCTGCGGCGCCAGCTGCCCGGCCTCGCCGCCCTGATCTTCCTGCTGTGCTTCACCAGCTTCGCCGTGGTGCTGACGCTGGGCAGCGGCCCGGCCTCGGCGACCATCGAGATCGCCATCTACCAGGCGCTGCGCTTCGACTTCGACCCCGGCCGCGCCGTCGCCCTGTCGCTGCTGCAGGTCGCGCTGTGCGCCCTGATGGTGCTGGCGGCGATGCGGTTGACCGGGCGGGTCGCCGACGAGGGCGGCATCGGCCGGCCGGTGCTGCGCACCGATGGCGGCACCCGGACGGCCAGGGCGATCGACACCACCGCGCTGGCGCTGGCCGCCGGCTTCGTGGTGATGCCGCTGCTGGCCATCCTGGTCGAGGGGCTGGGCGGCCTCGGCAAGCCGATCCTGGCCAGCGCCATGCTGTGGCGCGCCGCCGGCCGCAGCCTGGCCGTGGCGCTCGGCGCCGGCCTCATCGCCCTGGCGCTCGGCTGGGCCCTGGCCCACAGCATCGCGGCGCTGCGCATCGGCCCGGGGGTTGGACAAGGGCGGCGCCGAAGGCTGGCGCGACTGTTCGAACTCAGCGGCACCGTGGTGCTGGTGGTGCCGCCGCTGGCGATCGGCGCCGGGCTGTTCGTCACCCTGCTCGGCACCACCGACCTGCGGCGCTGGGCGCTGGTCATCGTCGCCCTGGTCAACGCGCTGATGGCCCTGCCCTTCGTGCTGCGGCTGCTGGTCGGCGCCGCCGAGCTGGCGCAGCACCGCCATGGCCGGCTGGCCGACAGCCTGGGCCTGTCCGGCTGGGCCCGGCTGCGGCTGGTGGAATGGCCGCTGCTGCGCCGGCCGGCGGGCTTCGCCCTGGCGCTGGCCACCGGCCTGGCCTTCGGCGACCTCGGTGTCGCCGCGCTGTTCGGCAGCGACGGCAACGAGACCCTGCCGGTGCTGGTGGCACAGCTGCTCGGCGCCTACCGGCTGCAGGAGGCGTCGACCGTGGTGCTGCTGCTGGTGCTGTTCGGGCTGCTGCTGTTCGCCCTGATCGAAAGGAGTCTCGGTGGCCGTGAACGGGGTTGAGCGGGCGATCGACATCGACGACCTGGTCTATCGCTACGAGACGATGGAGATGCGGTTCAGCCTGGCGGTGGCGGCGGGCGCCTTCATCATCCTGTTCGGGCCCAGCGGCGCCGGCAAAAGCACGCTCTTGAACCTGATCGCCGGCTTCGAGGCGCCGGTGTCCGGACGTTTGAGCCTGCTCGGCCGTGACGTGCTCGGCACCGCCCCAGCCGCCCGGCCGGTGACGACGCTGTTCCAGGACCACAACCTGTTCCCGCATCTGACCGCGGCGCAGAACGTCGCCCTCGGCCTGCATCCGGGTCGCCTGAACCCGGCCGAGAGAGCACAGGTGGCGGAGGCGCTGGCCCATGTCGGCCTGGCCGGGCTGGAGGCGCGCCGGCCGGCGCAGCTGTCCGGCGGCGAGCGCCAGCGCGTCGCCCTGGCCCGCAGCCTGGTGCGCGACCGCCCGATCCTGCTGCTGGACGAACCCTTCGCGGCACTCGGCCCGGCGCAGCGGCGCGAGATGGTCGGGCTGGTCGACCGCCTGAGGCAGGAGCGCGGGCTGACGGTGCTGATGGTCAGCCACCAGCTCGACGCCCTGCCCGGCATCGCGGCCCAGGCCGCCTTCGTCGCGGATGGCCGCATCGCCGCCACCGGCACGGCGACGGAGCTGCTGATCCATCCGCCGCTGCCGGAGATCGCGGACTACCTCGGCTATGCCGGGCCTGCGGCCTAACCGCGTCGGCCGCAGACCAGCGTGGCGTGGTCCCACCACGGGTTGACGGCAACCGAGCGGTCTTTCACCGCGAAGCCCGCAGCCGACAGCTCGAGTTCGATCTCCGCCAGCGGCTTCAGGGTCCGATAGGGCTCACCATTGTCGATCAGGCAGCCGGTCCGCGGGTCGAACCGGGCCTGGGCGTCGTCGGATTTGGGCAGCCCGCACATGCTGCTGACGACGAACACGCCATCGCGCCGCAGGATACGCCGGACCTCCGCCAGGCACCAGGCCCGGTCGTCGCCGATCAGGCAGTGCAGGCAGCTTCCGTCGATCACGATGTCGAAACGGCCGTCGCCGAAGAACGGCATCGCGCAGACGCTGCCCTGGCGCAGCACAGCGGAAAGGCCGGCGGCGGCAAACCGCTCCCGGGCCCACGCGATCGCGGTTTCCGAAATGTCGACGCCATGGGCCTCGTATCCCTTCCGCGCCATCAGGAAGGACGAGCTGCCGTTGCCGCAGCCGAGCTCGAGCATGCGGGCCGGCAGCAGCGGGAATGCGCCCTCGCGCTCCAGCCGGTCGAGCGCTTCCGTCAGCCGGGCCTGCCCCCGCTGATACTGATCGCCCGCCCATCCCGGGGATCCCGCGTCGCGCAGGCGGCGGTACTGTGCGTCATAGTCGTACATCGGAACCCCTGGTCATCGGGCCCAGATCGCCCCTTTCCAGCGTCGCCCGCCGCACGATCTCGGCGACGAAGGGGCCTTTGCCGCCGGTGTAGTGATCCCAGTCATCCCAGGTCTCGGTCGCCAGCTTCCGCTTCAGCGCGGCATAGGCCGCGGCCGCCTCGGGATGGCGGCGGAGATGGTCGCGGAACAGCAGCCGGTGCAGATGCGTCTGCGTGTCCGGGGCGCACAGATAGAGCCGCTGCCCGCGCGAGCCTCGGCCGGTGGTGAAGGCCCACATGCCGTCCTGGTACCTATTCCCGTGATAGAGGTAGTCGCCCGTCGCCTGCATCCGCTCGATCGCCTCGGGGACCGCCGCGGCTGAGTGCAGCACGATGTCAACATCGATCTTTGGCTTGGCGCAGAGGCCGGGCACGGCGGTGCTGCCGATGTGGTGGATCTCCAGCACCAGCCCCGCGAGCAGGCCCTCCAACCCGGCCCGGATCGCCTCGAACGCAGCCGGCCAGGACGGGTCGTAGTCGACGACTTCGATGGACCGGGGCCGAGGAATCCTGTCACCACCCATGCCGTCACGCCCCGGCGTAGAAGATCAGCGACACCAGCGCGAACAGCGGCAGCAGGATGCCGCAGGACCAGGCCATGTAGCCGAAGAAGCTGGGCATGGCGACGCCGCGCTCCTGCGCGATCGACCGCACCATGAAGTTCGGGGCGTTGCCGATATAGGTGTTGGCGCCCATGAACACCGCGCCGGCCGAGATGGCGCCGAGCGTCACCGCCCATTCGCCCATCAGGTGCTGCGGGTCGGCGCCGGCCATGTTGAAGAAGACGAGGTAGGTCGGTGCGTTGTCGAGAAAGCTCGACAGCCCGCCGGTCAGCCAGAAATAGGCCAGGTTGTTGGGCGCGCCGGCGCCGCCGACCAGGTCGACCAGCCCGGCCAGCGCCCCGTCGCGGCCGGCGCGCAGGATGGCGATCGCCGGCACGATGGTGAGGAAGATCGCGGCGAACAGCTTGCCGACCTCGACGATCGGGAACCAGTTGAAGTCGTTCAGCCTGCGGCTGTCCCGGCTGGTCAGCCCCCAGGACAGGCCGATGATGGCCAGAAGCAGCAGGTCGCGCACCAGATTCTCCAGCGCCACCGGCACATGATAGACGGCCAGTTCGACGCCCGGACGCCAGACCCCGCTCATCAGCACCGCGGCGATCACGCCGGCCAGCAGCAGCAGGTTGATGCCGCCCTCCAGGCCGAACGGCACCCGCGCCTCCGGCGGCACCTCGCGCAACCGGTGCTCGCGCCGAAACAGCACGGTGTCGATCGCGAAGTACAGCGCCAGCAGCACCGCGGAGCAGAACAGCATCGGCAGGAACAGGTGCTGCGTCGGCCAGAAGAAGGACACGCCCTGCAGGAAGCCGAGGAACAGCGGCGGGTCGCCCAGCGGCGACAGGGCGCCGCCGATGTTGCCGGCCAGGAAGATGAAGAACACCACGGTGTGGACCCGGAAGCGCCGGTTCTCATTGGCGCGCAGCAGCGGCCGGATCAGCAGCATGCAGGCGCCGGTGGTGCCCATCCAGCTGGCGATGATGGTGCCGGTCAGCAGGATGCCGAGATTGACGGCGGGCGTGCCGACCAGCGTGCCCTTGAGACGGACGCCGCCGGCGACGACGAACAGCGCCGCCAGCAGGATGATGAAGGGCAAATACTCGGTCAGCGCCACGGCCAGCACCTCGTACAGCGCGAGGTCGAGGCCGCGGAAGGCGGCGAAGGGCAGCAGGAAGGCCAGGCCCCAGAAGGCCGCGACCTTGCCGAAGTGATGGTGCCAGAACTGCGGCCGGACCAGCGGAAGCAGCGCGATCGACAGCAGGATGCCGACGAAGGGAATCAGCCAGGCCAGGCCGAGCGTCGCGCCGTCGAGATGCGGGGCACCCTCCGCCGCGGCCCGGGCCGGAAAGCTGGCCCCGGAGGCGACGAGCCCGGCCGCGGTCAAGGCGAGGGAGCGGCGGGCATGTCGGAGCACCGGCATGAAGATCCTTCTCGGTCCGGTTTCGGGCGGCGGGAGTATGGCGGCGCGAAACCGGGCGGCCAACCTTTTCCGGCCTGTCGGATCCATCCGACCGAAGGTAGGGTTGTCGCGACGCACGGCCCGCACTAGCTTCGAGAGAATCGAGCCAATCCGCGCAGGACAAGGGAGCCGGACCATGGAGATGACAGGCGAGCATCGGATCGCGGCGCCGCGGTCGGTGGTCTGGGACGGCCTCAACGACCCGGAGGTGCTGCGCCAGTCGATTCCCGGCTGCGACACCCTGGAAAAGACGTCGCCGACCGAGATGACGGCGACCGTCACCGCCAAGGTCGGGCCGGTCAAGGCCAGCTTCGGCGGCCAGGTCACCCTGTCCAACCTGAACCCGCCCGAGAGCTACACCATCTCCGGCGAGGGCAAGGGCGGCGCCGCCGGATTCGCCAAGGGTGGCGCCGACGTCAAGCTGGTCGAGGATGGCGACGGCACCCTGCTGCAATATGCGGTGAAGGCCAATATCGGCGGCAAGCTGGCGCAGCTCGGCGCCCGGCTGATCGACGGCACCGCCAAGAAGATGGCCGACGACTTCTTCGCCCGCTTCGCAGCCCTGATGGAGCAGCGCGCCCGTGCGGTTCCGGCCGCCGCGGCAGCGGTCGCGGTCGAGCCGATCAGCGCCGCACCGATTCTGCCGGAAGCGGCGGCGGCGATCGCCGATGTCCCGCCGCCGGTCCCGGCCGAGGCCGTGGTGAACCCGCCCAGCCCGGCCGAGGCACCGGCCGCGGCCTCCGCCCAGCCGATCCCGGCGCCGCGACCGGTGCCCGAGCCGGCTCCGCAAACCGCCGTGSCGCGGCCTTTGCCGGCCGCGGCACCGGTCGCCGAGGACCGCCGCGGAGGCCTGAGCCCGGCGATCTGGATCTCCGCCCTGATCGTGATCGTCCTGCTGCTGCTGTATCTTTATCTGTGACATCGTCGCGACCGACCTTCGGCCGGCTTGACCGAAGGTCGGACGAAACCTAGCCTTCCCCCCGGGTGGCCTGATCGATCGCCTGCAAGCGGCACGAACAACAGCCGTGGCCGGGGTCGATCAGCCGGATGGATGCCAGCTTGGGAGGAATTGATGACCACCACCGTGACCCTGACGGTGAACGGGAGGTCGGTGACGCGGCAGGTTGAACCGCGCACACTGCTCGTCCAGCTTCTGCGCGAACAACTGCTTCTGACCGGAACGCATGTCGGCTGCGACACCAGCCAGTGTGGCGCCTGCGTCGTCCATGTCGACGGCCGGTCGGTCAAGTCCTGCACCATGCTGGCCGTCCAGGCCGAGGGCAGTTCGGTCACCACGATCGAGGGCTTGGCCGCCGATGACGGCACCCTGCACCCGATGCAGGAGGCCTTCCGCGAGAATCACGCCCTGCAATGCGGCTTCTGCACGCCCGGCATGGTGATGAGCGCGGTCGACCTGCTGCAGAACAACCCCAAGCCGACCGAGCACGAGGTCCGCGAGTGGCTGGAAGGCAACATCTGCCGCTGCACCGGCTATCACAACATCGTCAAGGCCGTCCTCGACTGCGCCGCCAAATCCGGCGGCCAGCGCATCGCAGCAGAATGAGGGGGGCGGCACCATGGCACATGACGGCATCGGCGCCCCGCTGCGCCGCAAGGAGGATTTCCGCTTCCTGACCGGCAACGGTCACTACACCGACGACATCAACCGTCCCGGCCAGGCCTTCGCCTATTTCCTGCGCTCGCCGGTGGCGCATGCCCGGATTCGCAGCATCGACACCAGCGCGGCCGCGGCTGCGCCTGGCGTGGTCGCGATCTTCACCGGCGACGACCTGGCCAAGGACAAGATCGGCGGCCTGATCTGCGGCTGGATGGTCAAGTCGAAGAACGGCGAGCCGATGAAGGCCGGGCCGCACCCGGCGCTGGCCCAGGGCAAGGTTCGCTATGTCGGCGACCATGTCGCGGTGGTGATCGCCGAGACCAAGGACCAGGCCAAGGACGCGGCCGAGAAGATCGAGGTCGACTACGAGGAGCTGCCGGCCGTCGTCGCCACCAATTCGGCCCGCAAGGCCGGCGCCGCGCTGGTGCATGACGATATCCCCGCCAACACGGTCTATGAGTGGGAGCTGGGCAACAAGGCCGATGTCGAGGCCGCCTTCGCCCGCGCCTCCCACGTCACCAAGCTGGACCTGGAGAACAACCGGCTGATCCCGAACGCGATGGAACCGCGCGCGGCGATCGGCGAATACGACCGCGGCTCGGACAGCTTCACCCTGCACACCACCAGCCAGAACCCGCATGTGGCGCGGCTGGTGCTGTCCGCCTTCATCGGCATCGCGCCGGAGCACAAGCTGCGGGTGATCGCGCCCGATGTCGGCGGCGGCTTCGGATCGAAGATCTTCATCTATGCCGAGGAGACGGTCTGCGTCTGGGCGGCCAAGAAGGTCGGCCGGCCGGTGAAGTGGACCGGTGAGCGCAGCGAGAGCTTCCTGGCCGATGCGCATGGCCGCGACCATGTCACCCATGCCGAGCTGGCGATGGACCAGGACGGCAAGTTCCTGGCCCTGCGCGTCCACACCACGGCCAATCTCGGCGCCTATCTCTCCACCTTCGCCAGCTGCGTGCCGACCTATCTCTACGCGCCGCTGCTGTCGGGCCAATACGCGATCCCGGCGATCTATGCCGAGGTCGACGGCGTCTACACCAACACCGCACCGGTCGACGCCTATCGTGGCGCCGGGCGGCCGGAGGCGACCTACGTCATCGAGCACATCGTCGAGCTGGCGGCGCGCGAGATGAAGCTGGACCCGGCGGAGATCCGCCGCCGCAACTTCGTGCAGCCGACCCAGTACCCGTACCAGACGCCCGTGATCATGACCTATGATTGCGGCGACTATCCCCAGGCGATGACGGCGGCGCTGAAGCTGGCCGATTATGACGGCTTCCCGGCCCGCAAGGCCGAGAGCGCCGGCCGCGGCAAGCTGCGCGGCATCGGCTTCTCCAGCTACATCGAGGCCTGCGGCATCGCGCCCTCGGCCGCGGTCGGGTCGCTCGGCGCCGGCGTCGGCCTGTGGGAATCGGCCAAGATCCGCTTCAACCCGACCGGCAACGTCACGGTCCACACCGGCAGCCACAGCCACGGCCAGGGTCACGAGACGACCTTCGCCCAGCTGATGTCGAGCTATCTCGGCGTGCCGGCCGACCAGGTCGAGGTCGTGCATGGCGACACCGACAAGACGCCGTTCGGCATGGGCACCTACGGTTCGCGCTCGCTCGCCGTCGGCGGCTCCGCCATCGTCAAGGCGGCGGAGAAGATCATCGCCAAGGGCAAGAAGATCGCGGCCCACCAGCTCGAGGCGGCCGAGGCCGACATCGAGTTCAAGGACGGCAAGTTCACCGTCGCCGGCACCGACCGGGCCAAGACGATCCAGGAGGTCGCCTTCGCCGCCTATGTCCCGCACAACTATCCCGCGGGGGTGGAACCGGGGCTGGAGGAAAGCGCCTTCTACGACCCGATCAACTTCACCTTCCCGGCCGGCACCCAGATCTGCGAGGTCGAGGTCGACCCCGACACCGGCATCGTCACCATCGCCAACTACTCGGCGGTCGACGATTTCGGGCGGGTGATCAACCCGATGATCGTCGAAGGCCAGGTCCATGGCGGCCTCGCCCAGGGCCTGGGCCAGGCGATGATGGAGAACTGCGCCTACGACCTGGAGACCGGGCAGCTCTTGACCGGATCCTTCATGGATTACTGCATGCCGCGGGCCGACGACCTGCCGAGCTTCAATGTCGGCATGATCGAGACCGTCAACCCCTCCAACCCGCTCGGGGTGAAGGGCTGCGGCGAGGCCGGGGCGATCGCGGCGCCGCCGGCGCTGATGAACGCGATCACCGATGCCATCGGCCGCGACATGAACATGCCGGCGACGCCGGAACGGGTGTGGCGGGCGATCCACAGCGCCCCCGCCCTGGCGGCCGAGTAAGGAGAGAAAGCCATGTATGCGTTCAACTATCACAAGGCGTCCTCCGCGGCCGATGCGGTGGCCAAGCTGGGCGCCGCATCCGACGGCAAGTTCCTGGCCGGCGGCATGACCCTGATCCCGACCCTGAAGCAGCGCCTGGCCTCGCCCTCGGACGTGGTCGACCTCGGCGGTGCGGCGGAGCTGAAGGGGATCAAGGAGGAGAATGGCGGCCTGACCATCGGCGCCATGACCACCCATGCCACGGTCGCGAACTCCGAAGTGGCGCAGCGGGTGATCCCCGCCCTCGCCGTCCTGGCCGGAGACATCGGCGACGCCCAGGTGCGCAACCGCGGCACCATCGGCGGGTCGGTCGCCAACAACGACCCCAGCGCCGACTACCCCTCGGCGGTGCTGGCGCTGGGCGCCACCATCCGCACCACCAAGCGCGAGATCGCGGCGGACGGCTACTTCCAGGGCCTGTTCACCACCGACCTGGCCGAGGACGAGCTGATCACCGCGATCCACTTCCCGAAGCCGGAGAAGGCCGCCTACATCAAGTTCGACAACCCCGCCAGCCGCTACGCCATGGTCGGGGTGTTCGTCGCCAAGACCGCCGGCGGCATCCGCGTCGCGGTGACCGGCGCCGGATCCGACGGCGTCTTCCGCTGGGCCGAGGCCGAGCAGGCCCTGGCCGGCAATTTCGCGCCGGCGGCGCTGGACGGGCTGTCGGTGTCGCCTGATGACATGAACGGCGACATCCATGCCTCGGCCGAATACCGGGCGCATCTGGTCAAGGTCATGGCCAAGCGCGCGGTGCAAGCCGCCGGCTGACACAGTCCTCAAGGAGACGGCCCGCTGCGGGAGACCGCGCGGGCCGTTTCCACGACCGGGTTTCGGCCGCATGGTCCGGGTGGCGGCACGCGGGAATCGCCCCCATCCTCTTCCCGAAACCGCAACGAAACCCCATTCTGGAATGATGTCCGATCCCGCCGAGATCATCGACTGGCTGCTCGGGCCGGCCCGCACCCTGCCCTCGCCGGCTCCCATGCTGCAGGAGCTGGCCGGGCGCCTGGTCCGGGCCGGGCTGCCGCTGTGGCGGCTGACCTTCCACCTGCCGCAGTTCCATCCGCTGATCGGCGCCGCCACCTATGAGTGGCGGCCGAAAGCGGCGGCGGTGCGCGAGATCCGGTTCGATCGCGAACTAGCCGAAGGGCCGGGATACCGCAGCAGCCCGATCGCGGTGATGCACCAGACCGCCGGCATGGTACGACGCCGCCTGACTGGCCCTGGAGCGCTGGTCGACTTCCCGGTGCTGGAGGAGCTGCGTGACGAAGGTGCCGTGGATTACGTGCTGCTGCCGATGGTGTTCGGCACCGGCCGCAGGACCTCGGGCTTCGGCATGGTCTCCGACCAGCCGGCCGGCTTCGACGACGCCCAGATCGCCTTCGTCGAGCGGATCCTGCCGGCGCTGAGCGCGGTCTGCGAGATCATGGTCGACCGCCAGAAGACCGAACACCTGCTCGACACCTATGTCGGGCACGAGGCCGCGCGCCGGATCCTGGATGGCGAGATCGTCCGCGGCGGCGCCCAATCGCTGGAGGCGGTGATCCTGTTCTGCGACATGCGCGGCTTCACCGCCCGGGCCGAGGCGACGCCGCGCGACGCGCTGCTGCAGCTGATGAACGAGTACTTCACCATCATCGTCGGCGCGATCCAGACCGCGGGCGGCGAGGTGCTGAAGTTCATGGGCGACGGCATCCTGGCGATCTTCCGCATCGGCGACGGCGAGGACACGGCCGAGGCCTGCGCCCGGGCGCTGATCGGCGCGCTCGACGCCTTCGCCGGCCTCGACGCCATGAATGTGCGGCGCCGGGCCGAGGGGCTGGACGAGATCCGCGCCGGCATCGCCCTGCATTTCGGCGAGGTCATCTTCGGCAATATCGGCGCGCCGGACCGGCTGGACTTCACCGTGGTCGGGCCCGAGGTGAACCGGGCGGCGCGGATCGAGCAGATGACCAAGCTGGTCGGCCAGCGCATCCTGACCTCGGCCCGCTTCGCCGAGCTGTGCCCGGTGCGCCTGATCTCCGTCGGCACCCGCCGGCTGCGCGGCGTGCCCCGGCCGCAGGAGCTGTTCACCCCGGCCGCGGAGCTGCGCGGCGAGAAGATCCCGGATGCGGCGTAGCGCCTGGCCGGATCACTTTGCGCCCCCGTCCACCTCACCCTCGTCATTGCGAGCGCAGCCAATCCATCCATCGGGCAGCCCGCACCGGCGCCATGGATTGCTTCGTCGGCTTCGCCTCCTCGCAATGACGGTGAAGGCGAATGAGAGGCGGCGCGACAAGGCCGAAGCTGGTTCCCCGCCGCCCATCGCTCTATCCTGCCCGAAACTGGGATTCGTCTGATGAACGCTGTCGCCCTGCCCACCTCCGTCGAGGACACCCTCGCGCTCCTCTCCCGCGGCGACTATGTCGCCGACCGGCCGCTGGCGACCGCGCTGTTCCTCGCCCTGCGCCTGAAGCGGCCGCTGTTCCTGGAGGGCGAGGCCGGGGTCGGCAAGACCGAGATCGCCAAGGTGCTGTCGGCCACGCTGGGCCGGCGACTGGTGCGGCTGCAATGCTACGAGGGCCTCGACATCTCCTCGGCGGTCTACGAGTGGAACTACCAGCGCCAGATGCTGGAGATCCGCCTGGCCGAGGCCGGCGGCGCGCAGGACCGCGACCAGCTGGCCCGCGACATCTTCGACGAGCGCTTCCTGATCCGCCGGCCGTTGCTGCAGGCACTGGAGCCCGACATCACCGGGCCGGCGGTGCTGCTGATCGACGAGCTGGACCGCACCGACGAGCCCTTCGAGGCCTTCCTGCTGGAGGTGCTGTCCGACTTCCAGGTGACCATCCCGGAGCTCGGCACCATCAAGGCGGCCGAACCGCCGATCGTCATCGTCACCTCGAATCGCACCCGCGAGATCCATGACGCGCTGAAGCGCCGCTGCTTCTACCATTGGGTCGACTACCCCAATGCCGAGCGCGAGCGCGCCATCCTGCACGCCAAGGCGCCCGGCACGCCGGCGGCGCTGAGCGCCCAGATCGTCGCCTTCGTGCAGAAGCTGCGGCGGTTGGACCTGTTCAAGCAGCCGGGCGTGGCCGAGACCCTGGACTGGGCGCAGGCGCTGACCGAGCTGGACGTGCTGGAGCTCGACCCCGACGTGGTGCGCGACACGCTCGGCACCATCCTGAAGTACCAGGACGACATCGAGCGGATCCAGGGTGCCGAGGCGGCGAGCCTGCTGTCCGAGATGCGGGCGGAGATGACCGCCGCGGCCGCCGCCGGCGCCGTGTCCCTGCCGGTATGAGCGACGGCGGTTTCGCCCCGATCCAGACCGAACGGCTGGTCCTGCGGCGCTTCGCGGCGCGGGATGCCGCGGCGTTCCGGGCCTATCGCGACGACCCCGAGGTCGCGCGCTGGCAGGGCTGGAGCGGCTGCAGCGAGGCCGAGGCCGAAGCCTTCGTCGCCGACATGGCCGTGGCCGCCTGGGACCGGCCCGGCCAATGGTTCCAGGTCGCCATCGCCGACCGGGCGACGGATGGGCTGGTCGGCGACATCGGCGTCCATGTCCTGGCCGATGACGCGCGGCTGGTCGAACTCGGCGCCACCCTCGCCGTCGCGGCCCAGGGCCGGGGCTATGCCACCGAGGCGCTGGCCGCCCTGATCCGCCACCTGTTCGTGGACCTGGGCAAGCATCGCCTGCAGGCCAGCCTCGACCCGCGCAACCGGTCCTCCGCCGCCCTGTTCGAGCGGCTGGGCTTCCGCCGCGAGGCGCGGTTCCGGCGCTCCGTCTGGATCAAGGGCGAATGGTGCGACGACGACGTCTACGCCCTGCTCGCCGAAGACCGGGGCGGCCGCGATGCCGCCTGATCCCGCCCCCGGCGAACAGGGCCGGCTGGCCCTCAACGTCATGCAGTTCTGCCGGGCGCTGCGCGCCGCCGGCCTGCCGGTGGGCCCCGGCCGCACGCTGGCGGCGCTGGAGGCGCTGGAGACGATCGGCATCGCCAACCGGCAGGACGTCTACTGGGCGCTGCACGCCACCCTGGTGAACCGGCGCGACCAGCGCGACATCTTCGATCAGGCCTTCCACCTGTTCTGGCGCAATCCGGACATGCTGAAGCGCGCCATGACGCTGATGCTGCCGCAGATCCGCACCGGCAAGGAGGAGGAGCGCGCGGTCAACCGCCGGGTCGCCGAAGCCTTCGCCGACCGCAACCAGCCCGGACGCGGCGAGGCGCCGGACGACGCCAAGGACCCGCCGGAGATCGAGATCGACGCCAGCCTGACCTTCTCGGAGCGGGAGCGGCTGCAGCACAAGGATTTCGAGCAGATGAGCGCCGACGAGCTGGCCCGCGCCCGGGCCGCGATCGCGCGCTTCCGCCTGCCGGTGCGCGACGTCGCCACCCGGCGCTATGCCCCGCACCATTCGGCGCCCATCGTGGACATGCGCCAGACGCTGCGGCGGTCGCTGCGCGCTGGCGGCCATTCGATCGACCTGGCCCGGCGCATCCGCCGCACCCGGCCGCCGCCGCTGGTGGTGCTGTGCGACATCTCCGGCTCGATGAGCCAGTATTCGCGGATGCTGCTGCATTTCCTGCATGCGGTGACCACCGAGCGCGACCGGGTGCACAGCTTCGTGTTCGGCACCCAGCTGACCAACATCACCCGCCAGCTGCGCCGCCGCGACGTCGACGACGCGCTCGACCGGGTCGGCCGGGCGGCGCAGGATTGGGGCGGCGGCACCCGGATTGGCGCCTGCATCGCCGAGTTCAACCGGGTCTGGGGCCGCCGCGTGCTGGGCCAGGGCGCGGTGGTGATCCTGATCACCGACGGGCTCGACCGCGACGCGGGGGACCGGCTGGAGGCGGAGATCGACCGGCTGCATCGCAGCAGCCGCCGGCTGATCTGGCTGAACCCCCTGTTGCGCTGGGACGGCTATGCGCCAAGATCTATGGGGGCGCGTGCCCTGATGCCGCATGTCGACGAGTTCCGCCCGGTGCACAGCCTGGCCAGCCTGGCGGCGCTGGTGGATGTGCTGGGCGAGGATCAGGCGCGCGGCGACCGACGCATGGCCAGGTGGCGCCATTTGGCAGCCGCCCAGCAGGAGATGGTGCGATGAGCGATCGTGACGATGTGCTGGCCCAGGCCGCGACCTGGGCCGCCGAAGGACGCAAGGTCGCGCTGGCGACCGTGGTCTCCACCTGGGGGTCCTCGCCGCGCCCGGCCGGAAGCCAGCTGGTGATCGATGGCGACGGCCGGATGCAGGGTTCGGTCTCGGGCGGCTGCATCGAAGGCGCCGTGGTGCGCGAGGCGCTGGAGGTGATGGACGAGGGCAAGCCGCGGCTGCTCGATTTCGGCGTCAGCGACGAGCAGGCCTGGGAGGTCGGGCTGGCCTGCGGCGGCAAGGTCCAGGTCTTCGTCGAGCGGCTGTCGTGAAGCGCGAGATCCTCGACGCCCTGCAGGCGGCGCGGGCGGAGCATCGCGCCGCGGCGCTGGTGACCGATCTGGCCGGCGGCGCCCAGGCGCTGGTGATCGGCGACGCGGTGACCGGCGACCTCGCCATCGACGATGCCGTGCGGGCGGCGGTGCAGGAGGCGATCAGGCACAACCGCAGCCGCGCCACGCCGGACGGCCGGCTGTTCGTCCAGGCCTTCGTGCCGCCGCTGCGGCTGGCCATCGTCGGCGCCGTCCACATCGCCCAGTCGCTGGCGCCGATCGCGGCGCTGGCCGGCTACGACGTCACGGTGATCGACCCGCGCCGGGCCTTCGCCTCGGACGAACGCTTCCCCGGCGTGGCGGTCAGCACGGAATGGCCGGATGACGGCCTCGCGGCATTGAAGCCCGACGCCCGCACCGCGGTCATCACCCTGACCCACGACCCGAAGCTGGACGACCCGGCGCTCGACGTCGCGCTCCGCTCCCCGGCCTTCTACATCGCCGCCCTGGGCAGCCGGAAGACCCACGCCGGACGGCTGGAGCGGCTGACGGCGCGCGGCCACGGGGCCAACGCGCTGGCCCGCATCCATGGTCCGGCCGGCCTCGCGCTCGGCGCCGTCTCCCCGGCCGAGATCGCGATCTCGGTGATGGCCCAGATGACGGCGGTGCTGCATGGTGCGGAACCGCTGGGGCCGCAGGGCCACGGCCAGGAACCGCATGGGAAGAGGCCGGCGTGATCTTCGGGACCCTGTCCACCACCGAGGCCGCCGGCGCAATCCTGGCCCACACCGTGGCCGCCGGCGACATGGTGTTCCGCAAGGGACGGCGGCTGAGCGAGGCCGACGCCGCGACCTTGCGCGCCGCCGGGGTGCAGGAGATCCAGGCGGCGCGGCTGGAGCGCGGCGACATCCATGAGGACCAGGCGGCGGAGCGGGTGGCGACGGTGCTGCAGGGTCCCGGCCTGACCGCCAGCGCCGCCTTCACCGGCCGGGTCAACCTGTTCGCCGAGGCCGCCGGCGTGGTCGTGATCGACCGCGAGCGGATCGACCGGCTGAACCGGCTCGACGAATCGATCACCATCGCCACCCTGCCGGAATGGGCCGAGGTCGCGCCGAAGCAGATGGTGGCGACGATCAAGATCATCCCCTTCGCCGCGCCGACCGACGCGGTGGCGCTGGTCGAGGTGATGTCGGCGCTGCCGGAGCGCGGACCGGCGTTGCGCCTGGCCCGCTACCGCCCGCTCAAGGTCGGGCTGATCCAGACCCGGCTGCCGACCACCAAGCCCAGCGTTCTGGACAAGACCGCCCAGATCACCACGGACCGGCTGGCCCGGCTGGGTGGCACGCTGGTGCGCGAGCGCCGGTCCGAGCACAAGGCCCCGGCGCTGACCAGCGAGATCCGCATGGTGCAGAATCTCGGGCTCGACCTGCTGCTGATCATCGGCGCCTCGGCCATCACCGACCGGCGCGACGTGCTGCCGGCGGCGATCGAGGCCTCGGGCGGCATCGTCGAACATTTCGGCATGCCGGTCGACCCCGGCAACCTGCTGCTGCTGGGCCGTATCGGCGCCATGCCGGTGCTCGGCCTGCCGGGCTGCGCCCGGTCGCCCAAGCTGAACGGCTTCGACTGGGTGCTGCAGCGCCTCGCCGCCGGCCTCAACGTCACCCGCCTCGACGTCATGGCGATGGGCGTCGGTGGCCTGCTGGCCGAGATCCCGACCCGCCCCCTGCCCCGCGACCGCGCCACCGAGGCCAACGCCATGCCGCACGCCCCCCATGTCGGTGTCGTCGTGCTCGCCGCCGGCCAGTCGCGCCGGATGGGCGAGCTGAACAAGCTGCTGGCCCCGGTCGAGGGCAAGCCGATGCTGGCCCATGCCGTCGACGCCGCGCTGGGCGCCCAGGGCATCGGCCCGGTGGTCGTGGTCACCGGCCATGAGCGCGAGCAGGTCGAGGCCGCCCTGCCCGGCCGCGCCGTCACCTTCACCGAGAATCCGCGCTACGCCGAAGGGCTCAGCACCTCGCTCGCCGCCGGGCTCGCGGCGCTGCCGCAGGGCATCGACGCCGCGCTGGTCTGCCTCGGCGACATGCCGCGGATCGCGCCGCGGCTGATCGAGCGGCTGATGGCCGCCTATGCGCCGACGGAGGGCCGCTCGATCGTGGTGCCGACCCATCAGGGCAAGCGCGGCAACCCGGTGCTGTGGGACCGCCGCTTCTTCCCGGCCATGGCGGCGGTGGCCGGCGATGTCGGTGCCCGCCACCTGATCGGCGAGCACAGCGACGAGGTGGTCGAGATCGAGGCCGGCGACCCGACGGTGCTGTTCGATGTCGACACGCCGGAGACGCTGTCGACCCTGAGCCCGACGAAGGTGCGGACGTCATGATGGACGCGCTCTACGACCAGGCGATCCTGCAACGCGCCCGGGCCGCCTTCGGCGCGGGACGGCTGGCGGCGCCGGACGGTTCGGCGATGATCGACAACCCGCTGTGCGGCGATCGCGTCACCATCGACCTGACGATTGCGGACGGCGCCGTGGCCACACTCGGCCATCTCGTGCGCGGCTGCGTGCTGTGCGAGGCGTCGGCGGCGCTGATCGCCGAAAAGGCCATCGGCCAGGCGCCGGCGGCGCTGCGTGAGATCGCGGCCGGAATCCGCCCGATGCTGCGGGAAGGCGCCGCGCCGCCCTGGCCGGAGCTGGAGATCTTCACCCCGGTCCGCGCCGTGCGCAGCCGGCACGACTGCGTCGAGCTGCCGTTCCGCGCCCTGACCGCGGCGCTGGACGCCGCCGGGACTTGACCCGCGGCGGCCCCGGACATACCTCGTCCCTGTCGCCCCGAAGCCGCATCAGGTCCCCATGAAATCCGCGGACGCATCCATCCTCATGGTCCCGGGGCTGTCGAGCCCGGACGAAAGCCATTGGCAGTCGCGCTGGCACTCGCGCCTGAAGACCGCGCGCTGGGTCGGTTCGGCGGAAGACCCGGCGGACCGCGCCAGCCGGGTCGAGGCCCTGGTCGCCGCGGCGGCGGAGGGCGACCGGCCGGTGGTGCTGATCGCCCATGGCCTGGGCGTGCTGGCCGTCGCCTTCGCCGCCCCACGCCTGAACGGCCGCGTCGCCGGCGCGCTGCTGGTGGCGCCGCCGGATCCGGCCAAGGCCGGCGCCCCCGGCTATGAGGATGTGCCGCGCGATCCGCTGCCCTTCCCCTCGCAGCTGGTGGCCAGCGCCAACGACCCGCATTGCGCCCCGGCGGTGGCCGAAGACCTGGCCGCGGCCTGGGGCAGTGGCTTCGTCGACGCCGGCGAGGCCGGGCATCTCGACAGCACCAGCGGCCACGGCCCCTGGCCGGAGGGCCTGACCCGCTTCGCCACGCTGATGGCGCGGATCTGACGCCACGCGGCTGCGTCGAATTGACCTGGGGGCAAACCGCCGGCTGCGGCCCGGCGAACCGTGAAGGCGGGCAGAGAACCCGTGCCCCCGACAATTCAACCACGAGCATCGAATGACGATCCAGCCGGCCGCCATGACCGCGGCCCCGACCGACCCATCCGCACGCCGGTATGACCGGGTGACGATCGTCCTGCACTGGCTGACGGCGGTGCTGGTGGTGACGCTGTTCCTGCTGGCCGAGACCTGGGGCTTCTTCCCGCGCGAGATCCGCAAGTTCGACCAGTCGCTGCACATCTCCCTCGGCCTGCTGCTGGCGGCGGTGCTGATCGCCCGCCTGGCCTGGCGCGGCAGCCGGGGCCGCCGCCTGCCGCCCGCGGCCTCCGGCCTGCAGCGCCTGGCGGCCAAGGCGGCGCATCACGCGCTGTATCTGCTGCTGGCGGCACAGGTGACGCTGGGCTTCCTGTTCCGCTGGGCGGAGGGTGAACCCTTCCAGTTCTTCGGCCTGTTCTCGGTGCCCGCGGCCTTCGCCCCCAACCCCGACCTGGGGCGGACCTTTGCCGGGCTGCACAACGACGTCGCCTGGATCATCATCGTCCTGGCCGGGCTGCACGCGGCCATGGCGCTGATCCACCACTACGCCCTGCGCGACGGCGTGCTGCGCCGGATGCTGCCGGGCTGATCAGCCGTTCGCCGCGTCGAAGTCCTGCACCAGCCGCTTCGGCGCCACCGCGCGCCAGCGGCGCAGCAGCAAGGCCTCGACCGCGCCGGGATCGGCCTTGGGCAAACGCATCAGCACCATCGGCCAGTCCCGGTAGTGCGGCGTGATGTGGAACACGTCGGGCTCAGCCTCCATCAGCATCTCGCGCTCATCGAAGCCGACGCCGAGGACCACCAGAGTCTCGCCATCCTCGCGCAGCCGGGTCAGGAGCTTGCCCTTCACCTTCAAGGCCGGCGTGCCGTAGGAGGTCGACCGTTCGACGCCGGGCCAGGCCAGAGCGATGGCGCAGACATCGTCGAAGGTCATGGCATCCTCCCCGCCCGCCCGCCCGGCGATTTGCATTGACGTTGTCTGCACATTATCATTGCGCATCACGGCATCGTCAGGTGATCTCATGCCCCGGATCAGCAGCCATCCGAAGGAAGAGAACTTCAACTTCCGCGTGTCGGCGGACCTCAAGGCTGCCTTCAAGGCGGCCACCGAGGCGGCCGACCGGCCGGCCGCGCAGGTTATCCGCGACTTCATGCGGGCCTATGTCGAGGAACGGCAGAAGCCCGAGCCCGGCTATGACGCCTGGTTCAGGGCGCAGGTGCAAGCGGCGATCGACGATCCGCGTCCCAGCATTCCCCATGACCGGGCCATGGCCGATGTGAAGGCGCGCCTGCAGGCGCGGATCGCCAAGGCCGCCGGGCGTGCGCGTTAACTGGCGCCCAGCCGCCCGGGAGGATCTTCTCGATATCGCCGACCACATCGACATCGACAATCCCGTCGTGGCGGTCGCCATTCTTGATGTGATCGAGCTGCAAGTTGCGATGCTGGCCGGCCCATCCGCGGATGGGCCGGCCCGGTCGCCTGCGGAACACGCGGGAACTGGTGGTCAACCACACGCCCTATGTCGTCGCCTATCGTATCGACGAAAGCGCGGTCACGATTCTACGCGTCATGCATGGCGCGCGAAAATGGCCGCGGCGCTTGTAGCGTCGCCCCGTCAGGCCGCCTGGCGGCTCTCCGCGTGGGCCGCGCGCACCATCTCCATCCAGCGCAGCCCGACCTGCCGGCCGAAGGCGGCGGCGCCGGGATGGTCGTTCATCAGCTGATCGCGATAGGTGGCGTAGAACTCCGGGAACCGGTCCTGCGTCCAGGCCTGGAAGGCGTCGACCCAGCCCTGCACGATCCTGGCCGTGACCTCGAGATGGAACTGCAGCCCGTACAGCCCCGGCCCGGCGGTGAAGGCCTGGTTCGAGCAGACCGGGTTGGTGGCCAGCAGCGTCGCGCCCTCCGGCAGGTCGAAGGTGTCATAGTGCCAGTGCATCAGCCGCGGCAGCGGCACCAGGCCCTGCAGCAGCGGATCGGCCTCCGCCGCCGCGGTCGGCTGGATCGCGGTGAACCCGACCTCCGGCGTGTGGTGGCGCCGGACGGTGCCGCCGAGCGCACGGGCCAGCAGCTGGCTGCCGAGGCAGATGCCCAGCACCGGCTTGCCGGCGGCGGCGAAGGCGCGGATCGCCTCGATCTGCGCCGGCAGATGCGGATGGGCGATATCGTCGGCCGCGTGCTGGGTGCCGCCCAGCACCAGCAGCCCGTCATGTCCTGTCGCGTCGGCCGGCAGCGCGTCGCCGTGCTCCGGGAAGCGCACATCCTCGGTGCCGCCGGCCTCGGCGATGGCGGCGCCGATCACGCCGGAGGGCGAGATGTCGTTGTTCTGCAGCGTCAGGATCTTCATGGCGTCACGTCTCCGGCCAGCCCGTCCCGAAGGCTACGGTCGGGCTGCCCAGCGGCCAAATGCGCAGAATGCGGGGCGGCCCCGGCGTCAGAGCCGGGGCTCCTAAAGAAGGTCCTGCACCATGAACTTGAGATACGCCGCCTTCAGCAGCCAGCGCCGCCAGCGGCCGAGCGGGAAGCGGGTCGGCGGCGTCGCCATCAGCGCCGGGATGCCGACGCCCGGCACCGGGCCGCCGGTCATGGCATGGGCGATGGCGCGGCCGGCCCAGCCGGCGCTGGCCACGCCGTTGCCGTGATAGGCCAGCGCGTACCAGACGCCGGGATCGTCCGGCACCTGGCCCAGCATCGGCGTCAGATTGGCCGACAGGCAGACCAGGCCGGACCAGAAATGGGTGGTCTCGACATCGCGCCAGGCGGGATAGGCGATGCCGATCCGGCCCTCCAGCCAGCGGCGGTAGCGCGCCGACGCCTCCGGGCTGCCCCAGGTGCCGCCGCGGGCGCCGAGCAGCAGCCGGCCATCCGCCAGCAGCCGGAAGTAGAACAGCAGGTTGCGGCTGTCCGACAGCGGCGTCCCGGTGGTCCAGCCCTGGGCCGCCTGCTCCGCCGCGGTCAGCGGCCTGGTCGTGACGATGTTGGACAGGGCCGGCAGGAAGGTGCCGGCGAGGTAGGGATGCAGCGCGTCGGTGGTGTAGCCGTTGGTGGCGATCAGCACCCGCTTGGCCCGCAGCGACCCGCCTGACGTGACCAGCCGGTGGCCGCCGCCCTCCCGCACCCAGCCGGTGACGCGGCTGCGGTCGTGGATCCTGACGCCCCGCGCCAGGGCGGCGCGGGTCAGGCCGCGATGGTATTTCAGGGGGTGCAGGCCGAAGCCGGCGGCGTGATGCAGCGCGCCATGCGCCTCCGGCCCGGCATGGCCGCGCTCGCGCAGCTCATCCCGGCTCCACAGCGTCGAGGTCAGGCCGGTGACCTCGCGGTCCCAGCGCGCCTCCTCCTCCAGCTCGCGCACCCGGCTGGGCTTGCGGGCGACGCTGATGACGCCGTCGCCCTGGCGATCGAAATCGATGCCCTCGTCCCGGCTCAGCTGCGCCACCAGCTCCGTCGCCTCGACCTGGGCGGCGTAGTAGCGGCGGACCTCGTCGCGACCGACCCGCTTCAGCATCGCGGCACCCGACAGCTTGGCGGCGCCGACGCAGTTGAAGCCGCCGTTGCGGCCGGAGGCGCCCCAGCCGATCCGGCCGGCCTCCAGCACCCGGACGTCGACGCCGAGGTCGCGCGCCAAATGCAGCGCCGCCGACAGGCCAGTATAGCCGCCGCCGATGACCGCGATGTCACAGGCCTCGTCACCGGCCAGCGGCACACAGCCCTCCGGCGGCGGTCCGGCGGTGGCCTCCCAATAGCTCGAGACGGTGTGGGCGGTGTCGGCGGTGGCCGGATGGTAGAGACTGCCCTGGGTCATCCGATCCGCTCGCTTGTCACCGGTCTGAAACGCCGGCGAGGATGACATCCGGCCGTGGCCCGGTCCATGCTGGCACCGCCATCCGGAGGGAGATTCCAGCCATGCAGGGCCCGTCGCGCCGCCAGGTCATGCTCGCCACGCTGTTCGCCGCCGCCCCGCTGCCGGGCTGGGCCGCCGCCACGCCGCTGCGCCTGGCCTTCCTGCACGTCAACGACGTCTACGAGATCGGCCCGGTGCGCGGCCAGGGCGGCTTCGGCCAGCTGGCGACGCTGCTGAAGCAGGCCCGCGCCGCGAATCCGCACAGCATCACCACCTTCGGCGGCGACACGCTGTCGCCCTCGGTGATGTCGGGCCTGACCAAGGGCTCGCAGATGATCGACCTGTTCAACGCCGTCGGGGTCGACTATGCGGTCTGGGGCAACCACGAGTTCGACTACGGGCCGGAGCTGGCGGCCCAGCGCGTCGGCGAATCGAAATTCCCCTGGCTCGGCGCCAATGTCCTGGGCAAGGACGGCAAGCCGTTCGGCGGCGGCATCGCCACCGCCACCCGCCAGGTCGGCGACTACACCATCGGCTTCCTCGGCATCCTGACGCCGGACACCGCGACGCTGTCCAGCCCCGGCCCCGACATCAGCTTCCCCGACATCATCGCCACGGCGAAGCAGGCGGTGGAGGCGCTGAAGGCCCAGGGCGCCAACATCCTGGTGGCGCTGACCCATCTCGGCTTCGCCCAGGACCGGCAGCTGGCGCAGTCGGTCAAGGGGCTGCACCTGGTACTGGGCGGGCACGACCACGACCCGATCATGTTCTACGAGAACAACGTCCTGGTCTTCAAAGCCGGCTACGACTCGCACTATCTCGGCGTGGTCGAGCTGGAGATCTCGACCCGCGACACCAAGGACGGCCCGATCATCGCGGTGCTGCCGAGCTGGGAGGTGCGGCCGACCGCGGGGGTCGAGCCGGATGCCGAGATTCAGGCCAAGGTCGACAGCTACAACAAGGCGCTGAATGATGCTTTGGGCGTGGTCATCGGCAAGACCGCGGTCGAGCTGGACAGCCAGCGCGGCAGCGTCCGCACCCGGGAGACGACGATGGGCGACCTGATCGCCGACGGGGTGCGCTGGGGCACGCCGGGCGCCCAGATCGCCATCATCAACGGCGGCGGCGTCCGCGGCGACCGGCTGATCGCCGCCGGCACCGAGCTGACGCGCAAGGACATCCTGGCCGAGCTGCCCTTCGGCAATGTCGCGGTGCTGCTCGAGCTGAAAGGCGCCGACATCCGCGCGGCACTGGAGAGCGGCGTGTCCCAGGTCGAGGCCGTCGCCGGGCGCTTCCCCCAGGTCTCGGGCCTGGCCTTCACCTGGGATCCGGCCAAGCCGCCCGGCAGCCGCATCGTCTCGGTCACGGTCGACGGCGAACCGCTGGACGATGCCGCGACCTACCGCGTCGCCACCAACGACTACATGGCCGGCGGCGGCGACGGCTATGCCGCGATGACCAGGGGCAAAGTGCTGGTCGACGCCTCGGCCGGCCGGCTGATGGCGACGGTGGTGATGGACTACGTCACCTCGGTCGGCACCGTGGCGCCGAAGGTCGACGGCCGGATCACGCGGGTCTAGCGATGACGATGGATGCCGACGCCGAGGCCCCTCCGGTCCTCGGCCTGACGCTCGGCGGCGGTATCGCCCGCGGCTGGGCCCATATCGGCGTGCTGCGCGCGCTGGACGCCGCCGGCATCCGGCCGCAGGTGGTGTGCGGCACCTCGGTCGGCGCCCTGGCCGGCGCCGCCCATCTCTCCGGCCGGCTGGACGTGCTGGAGGCCTGGGCCCTCGGGCTGAACCGGCAGCGGATGATCGCCTATCTCGATTTCGGCCTGGGCCAGCCCAGCCTGATCAGCGGGCGCAAGCTGGGCCGGCTGCTGGACCAGAGCTTCGGCGACCTCAGGATCGAGGATCTCGGCGTGCCGTTCGGCGCCCTCTGCGTCGACCTGTTCACCGGCCACGAGGTCTGCCTGACCAAAGGCCGGGTGTCCGAGGTGATCCAGGCGTCCTACGCCCTGCCGGGGGTGTTCCCGCCGCGGCGGGTCGGGCGGCACATGCTGGTCGACGGCGCCCTGGTCAATCCGGTGCCGGTCTCGGTCTGCCGCGCGCTCGGCGCCGAGGTGGTGATCGCGGTCAACCTGAACGGCGACATCATGGGCAAGACCCGCGTGCCCGGCGGCGGCTATGCCCATATCGCCGGATTCGACGTCCTGGAGCTGATGCCGGGCGGCGGCCTGCTGAGCGGCATCAACGGCATCGCCCGCAAGCTGTTCCGCCGCGACCCGAACGCGCCCAGCCTGTTCGGGGTGATGATGGCGTCGCTCAACATCGTGCTCGACCGCACCGGGCGCAGCCGCCTCGCCGCCGAACCGCCTGATGTGCTGATCGCACCGAAGCTGGGCCATATCGGCAGCGCCGAATTCGATCGGGCGGCGGAGATGATCGACCTCGGCTACGAGGCGGCGGAGGCGGCGATCCCCGACATCCGCGAGGCGCTGCGCGTCACCTCCTACGGCCTGGAACCCGGGGCGCCGCCGCCGGAGGCCGCACCGAAGTAGCGGCTGGGCGGGACGCCCAGCAGGCGCTTGAACATAGTGGTGAAGGCGGCTGCACTGTCATATCCGAGGTCGAGGGCGACCACCGTCACCGGCTCGCCCGCGGCCAGCCGCGGCAGGGCGTGGAACAGGCAGGCCTGCTGCCGCCAGGCGGACAGGCTGAGGCCGGTCTCCTGCCGGAACAGGCGGGTGAAGGCCCGGCGGCTCATCGCCAGGGCATCGCACCAATCGTCGATCGTGTCGTGCGGCGTCGGCCCGTCCAGGAAGTGGCGGCAGCGGGCGGCCAGCGCCGCATGGCCCGGCAGCGGCAGGTTCAGCGGCAGCACCGGCATCCGCCCGATTTCCTCCAGGATCAGCGCCATGATCAGCCCTGCCCGGCTGTCCCGATCATATTCCAGCGGCAGGTCGACGGCCTCGATCAGCAGGCTGCGCATCAGGGCGGAGACGCCGACCACCTGGCATTCCGCCGGCAGGCCGGGAACCGCATCGGGCTCGACATAGACGCTGCGGACCTTGACCGCGCCGATCGACTGCACTTCATGGGTGATGCCGCCGGGAAGCCAGACGCCGCGCTCCGGCGGCACCACCCAGCGCGCCTGCTCGGTCCGGACCAGCAGCACGCCGTCGCTGCCGTACAGCAGCTGCGATCGCCGGTGCCGGTGCGGCAGGATCGTGAAATTCACCGGATAGTCGTTGCCGAGGGCGACGATCGGGCGAGGCGTGTCCTCGTAATCGAAAATGGCGGCGTTTCGGACCATGGCCCACTCTCAAAACTAATAGACCAAAGCACGAAAGCAGGTCGGGCGGAAAGGCGTATGGTGGGCCGAACCGACGGCACCCCCGCCGCCGGGTGCCTCAATGATGCACCGCTCAGCGGGCATCGGGAACATTGGGAATGACGAGCGGAACAGCGATAGCGGGCGGCGCGCCCGATCTGACCCAGACGACAGGCCGGCCCGACGCCGAGAAGACGGTTTTCGTCATCCTGGCCGCGATCAGCTTCAGCCATCTGCTGAACGACATGATGCAGTCGCTGCTCCCGGCGCTGTATCCGATGCTCGCGACCAACTACGGCCTCGATTTCGGCCAGGTCGGGCTGATCACCTTCGTGTTCCAGCTCACCGCCTCGATCCTCCAGCCGGCGATCGGCCTCTACACCGACCGCAAGCCGCAGCCCTTCTCGCTGCCGATCGGCATGGCCTTCACCCTGGTCGGGCTGATCGTCCTGTCGGTCGCCACCAGCTTCCCGATGCTGCTGCTGGGCGCCGCCTTCGTCGGCATGGGATCGGCGGTGTTCCATCCGGAATCCTCCCGCATAGCCCGGATGGCCTCGGGCGGCCGGCACGGGCTGGCGCAGTCGCTGTTCCAGGTCGGCGGCAACATCGGCTCCGCCATCGGCCCGCTGCTGGCCGCCTTCATCGTGCTGCCGCGCGGCCAGTCCAGCATCGGCTGGTTCTCCGCCGCCGCCCTGCTGGCCATCCTGGTGCTGTCGAGCGTCGGCGCCTGGTACCGGCGGCAGCGCCGGACCATCCGGGCCAAGCCGCGCCAGGCCGCCAGCCAGATCGTGCTGCCGCGCCGCACGGTCGGCATCGCCCTGGGCGTCCTCGGCATGCTGGTGTTCTCGAAGTACATCTACCTGGCCAGCCTCACGAGCTACTACACCTTCTACCTGATCGAGACCTTCCACGTGTCGGTGCAGCAGGCGCAGATCCACCTGTTCATCTTCCTCGGCGCGGTGGCGGTGGGGACGGTGGCGGGCGGCCCGATCGGCGACCGCTTCGGCCGCAAATACGTGATCTGGGGGTCGATCCTGGGGGTGCTGCCCTTCACCCTGGCCCTGCCCTATGTCGGGCTGACCGGGACGGTGATCCTCAGCATCATCATCGGCCTGATCCTGGCCTCGGCCTTCTCCGCCATCGTCGTCTATGCGCAGGAGCTGGTGCCGGGCAAGACCGGCACCATCGCCGGGCTGTTCTTCGGCTTCGCCTTCGGCATGGGCGGCATCGGCGCCGCGGTGTTGGGCGAGGTCGCGGACCTCACCAGCATCGGCTTCGTCTACCGCCTCTGCGCCTTCCTGCCGCTGATCGGCATCCTGACCGTCTTCCTGCCCGATCTGGAGCGGCCGCGGCGGGCGATCGCGGCGGTGCCGGCGGAATAGCCGCGCCGTTGGACCGGCGGCCGCATCGGTCTATCCTGCCTGCTTCGGCATGCAGTCGACCGGCGCGGGAGGTCGCGGATGGACACGATGCAGCGGATCCGGTCCGGCGCGGCTGTTCTGCCGGTCCTCCTTGCCTTCGGCCACGGTCCGGCCGCGGCGCATGACATCTGGATCAACCGCGGCGGCTATGTCGAATATGGCACCACCAACCATTGCTGCGGCGAGCGCGACTGCACCCCCTGGCCGCGCTCGGACATCGAGGAGAGCCACGACGGATTCACCATCCGGTCGACCGGCGAATTCGTGCCGCGCTTCAAGACCCTGAGCAGCGAGGACGGCGACTACTGGATCTGCCGCAAATCCACCCACGCCGTCCGTTGCTTCTTCACGCCCTCGCCCGGATCCTAGCTCGCCCGGATCCTAGTCGGCCCCTCCGCGCATCGATCGGACGCAGCGGCGCGAACCTGTCATGATCGGGCCCAACCGCCGAATCTCCGGCGCCGCGGGGACCGCGGGCGCCGGATGGATCCGCCGCCCTAACCCCTGCCCAGGAACAGGAGTCGGCCATGGCGATCAACGGCGACAAGGAGCGGCGCCAGGAGGCGAGCCGGATCCTGCGCGGCTACCTCAACCGCTGGGAGACCGGCACCACCCCCAGCGAGCTGGAGCGCGGCACCCTGTATCGGGCGATGAAGAGCACCCGCAACCGCGCGCCGTTCCAGGTCATCTGGTCCTGGCTGGCCCTGCTCGACCCGGCGAACACGCCCGACCTCGACCGGCAGCGGCCCGACGCGGACGGCGCCCGCTATCCGCTGGCGGATTACCGGCGCTTCGTGTCCGAAAGCGGGACCTTCCGCCTGAACGGCTAGGGCCCCGACGCCCCTGGCGCTTTACGCAGCAGTAAGGTGAGCAGCCGCTGCGCCGCCGCTATACCCGTATCGGAAACTCGATCGGGAGCGGTACATGCGCGGATCCGTCCAGGACCCCGGAGGACGGGCCCGTCGGGCCATCGCCGACATGCGCGACATCCTGGTCCGGATCCTGAGCGGCGCGATGGCCCCGAGCTGGTGGCAGCAGCGCCAGCTGCGCCGGTGGCGGGACGTCATCATCCATCTCGGCCGTCCCGACGACCCGGCCTGGGGCCGCATCGCGCAGGTCACGGTGATCGCCTTCTGGCTGGATGCGGCCGAGGCCGTCGACGAACGGGCCGCCGAAGGGCCGCTGGCCCCGGCCGACCTCGCCGCGATGATCCGCGACCTCGATCGGGCCGCGCTGCTGCACCAGCCCTCGGGCCAGGCCCCGGATCGCCCGCTCCTCCCCCTGCCCGGCGTCCGACGCCGCGAGCCGGTCCAGCGCACCGCGTCGCATGGCCGCGATCACCACACCACGGCGCGTCTGCGCGGCGTCGACGTCCAGGACCGCTGACGGCGCAGCCGCTTGGCGTCATGATGGCGGCCGGCCCGGGGATCCGGGATGCACCGAGCTGGGGTGATGCCGTGCGGCTGTGTTCGCTTCTTCTGATCTGCGCCGCGCTGGCCGCCTGTGGCAGCGAGCCGCCCAAGCCGCCCCCGCCCAAGCAGCCCAGCGTGCTGGACAAGGCGGTCGCCCCCGCCGCCGGCCTGCTCGGCGTCAAGGTCGGGCCACAAGGCGGCCTGATGCTGCCGACCAAGCCGAAGCCTTGATCGCGCGCGCGTCGCAACCGACCCAGAGGCCCGTCGGTTGCGCCATTCTCTTGGGAAGGGGAATGGTGCCCAGGGACGGAGTCGAACCGCCGACACGGGGATTTTCAATCCCCTGCTCTACCAACTGAGCTACCTGGGCGCCGTTGTCTCCGCGGTGCGGAGGCCGTGCTTATAGGAAACCGAAGGCCGCCTGTCTAGCGGTCATCTTCATCTCGCTGCAATGTTTCGTCTTCGTCGGTCTCGGGCTTCACCGGAACGGCGTAAGCCTCTGAAAACCAACGGCCGAGATCGATGTCGGCGCAGCGGCGCGAGCAGAAGGGGCGGAACTTCTGCTCCGTCGGCTTGCGGCAGATGGGGCAATGCCCCCTGGTTTCGGTGATCGTGGTCATGGCTCTCAGAATCGGGTCGGGGCGGCTTAGCTTCAAGTCTCAATGATCGCGGCCAGCGCCTGGCCGCGCCGCTCGCGCGCCAGCTCGGCCAGGCCCAGCGGCGACAGCGCCTCGCCGAGCTGGACCTTCAGCGGGTCGTCGGCCAGCGCGGCGCGGAAGGCGTTGAGAATCGCGGCCTTGTCGCCGCCGCGGCGCATCGAGATGAAATCCACCACCACGGTGCCGCCGATGTTGCGCAGCCGCAGCTGGCGGGCGATCTCCGCCGCCGCCTCGCGGTTGGTGCGGAGATGGTCGGGCGACCGGCCGCCATCGACGTCGATCGCGGTCAGCGCCCGCGTGGCCTCGATGGTGATGCTGCCGCCGGAGGGCAGTGCCACGGTCGGGGCCAGCAGCGCGTCCAGGGCGTCGCCCAGCGGCGTCGGGCCACCGGCGATGCGGGAGGCCAGCTCGGGCACCGCGGCCGCTGCCCAGCGCTGCAGCGGCGGCAGCAGGGCGGCGCCGTCGACCACGATGCGGGCGACGTCGGGATGGTCCAGGATCAGCCGCCTGATGGCACCGGGCGCCGGTTCCAGCAGCGCCGGGGCGCGGGTGGTCTCGGCCCGGTCGGCGATGGTCTCCCAGCGCCGGCCCAGCCGTTCGGCCTCGGCCAGCACCTGGTCGGGCGGGACGGCCGCGGCGGCGGCGCGGACGATCCAGCCGCCGGCCAGGCGCTGCTGCCACTCGCGCTTCGCCGCGGGGCCCAGCCGGTGCGACACGGCGACATTGGCCGAGAACGGCAGGTGGATCACGGTGGCGCCGGGCAGCGCGATGTCGCGGGTGGCCTCGGCCCCCTTTTCGCCCCCCCCTTTATCGCCTCGGGGATCGGCGATGATCTGGACCATCACCGGCGCGCCGGCGCGCAAGGCATCGGCCTCGGGCCCGCGCAACGGCAGGAAGGCGCTGCGGCCGGTGCCGATGTCGAGGAAGGCGGCGGCGGAGACGCGGTCGACCCGCTCGACCCGAGCCAGGAACACGGCGCCGGACAGGCCGGGCCGCGTCGGGCGCTCGGCGGCGAGGTCGGTCAGACGGCCGTCGACCACTAGGCCGGCCAGCAGGATGCCGTCCGACTCGGTGATCTCGATCGCCCTCACCAGCGGTAGCCCGCCCCTCGCAGCAGCTGCGAGGTGTCGAACAGCGACAGGCCGACGATGTTGGAGTAGGAGCCCTCGATGGCGCGGATCAGCATCGCCGCCCGCCCCTGGATGGCATAGCCGCCGGCCTTGCCGCGGCCTTCGCCCGAGGCGACGTAGTCGTCGATCTCGGTCGGGCTGAGCTGCTTGAAGATGACGCTGCTCTGCGCCAGCCGCAGCCGCATGGTGCCGTCCGGCGCGATCAGGCAGACCCCGCCATGGACGCGGTGCCGCCGGCCGGAGAGGAGTTCGAGGCAGCGCCGCAGCTCCTCGTCGGTCTCCGCCTTGGGCAGGATGCGCCGGCCGCAGCCGACCACGGTGTCGGCCGCCAGCACGAAGGCGCCGGGCACCTGCGCCCGAATCGCTTCGGCCTTGGCCTGGGCGAGGCGCCGGGCATGGGGGCCCGGCAGCTCGCGCTTCAGCGGCGTTTCATCGAGATCGGCGGGCAGGACCTGGTCCGGAACAATGCCGATCTGGCGCAACAAATCGAGACGCCTCGGCGAAGCCGAGGCGAGAACAAGCACGTCGGTCGTGCCCGTCCGGTCTGGAGCGGGCACGGGTGTTACTTGAATCGGAAGGTGATGCGACCCTTGGACAGGTCGTAGGGGGTCATTTCGACATTGACCCGATCACCCGCGAGCACCCGGATGCGGTTCTTGCGCATCTTGCCGGATGTGTGCGCGAGAACTTCGTGATCGTTGTCGAGCTTCACCCGAAACATCGCGTTGGGGAGCAGCTCGGTCACGGTGCCCGAGAACTCGATCAAATCTTCCTTGGCCATCCATACTCGCCATGTTGAGAAACCGCCCAAGAAGTGGGCGACTGCCATTCTTGGGTCAAGCTGTTTGTTCGGGCCGGAGCCTGTCTCGGCCACTATTCCAGTATCTGCGGTCCTCGTCCGGACCTCGGGCGTCACGCCGGCCCGGCGCGATCGCTCCACGGATTGAACACCGGAACGTCGGCGCGCCGAAAATCCTCGACGTTCCGGGTGGCGACGCCGAGGTCGTGGACGATCGCGGTCGCGGCGATGAGGGCGTCCGGCTGCGCGTAGGTGTAGTTGGCCTTCTGCCCCTCATACACGAGGCGTCGCCAGGCCAGGACGACATCCTCGTCGACATCGAGGATGCGATCCCCGAACCACAGCCTGACACCGTCCCGCAGCCAGGTTTCCAGCTCGGCGCGGAACCCGGGATCCGAGACCCGCTCGATCCCGAGGCGGATCTCGGCGACGGTCACGCGGCTGAGATAGCAGGAGGCAGGAGGCACGCCTTCAGCCCAGGCCCGAACGGCCCGATCGCACCGCGCCGCCTTGCGCAGCTCCGACACGACATTGGTGTCCAGCAGCCAGCCGCGCGGCATGATCAAAAGGACGGCATGTCGCGCATCGGCGCCGACTCGCGCACGCCTTGGCCGTCGAAATCATCCAGCGCCGCGAACGGTCCGCTGCCGAAGAGCGCGGCGAGGCTCACATTGGCGGCCGGGGCCAGACGGGCATAGTCCGAAGCCGACAGGATCACCACGGCATCCTGCCCGTGCACGGTGACGCGCTGCGGCCCCTTCTCCCGGGCGAGTCGCACGACCTCGCTGAGACGCGCCTTGGCGTCCTCCAGCTTCCACGCCGGCAAGGCGGACGGGGATGCATCCTTCTTGCGTCCGCTCATGACATATCTCCTGACTAGATTAGTCAGAATATGGGCGCATCGCGGCGGACCGCAAGGGCCATCCTCACGCCCCGCCCCGCGCCGCGTCGCCGAAGCGTTCACGGATGCGGGCCAGCAGCCAGTCGCGGACCTGACGGAAGGCGGCCATCCGGGTGTCGCGGTTGCCCTCGATCGCGGTGGGGTCGAAGGTGTTCCAGAACTCCAGCTCGCAGGCCGTGGTGCGGGTCATCTCAACGGCGCGGTGCTGCGCCTCCGGCGACAGCGAGATCACCATGTCGAAATTGTCGTCCTCGAGGTCGTCGAAGCCCTTCGGCCGGTGGCGCGCCAGATCGATGCCGATCTCCTTCATCACCGCCACGGCGAAGGGGTCCAGCTCACCCGGCCGGACGCCGACGCTGTCGACGAAGATGCGCGACCCCGCGACGTGCTTCAGGATCGATTCGGCCATCGGCGACCGGATCGAGTTCTGGGTGCAGGCGAAGAGGACGCTGGTCGGCCCCGCCATCGCTCACCCGCGAATCTGCAGGACGCAGAGCAGCGTGAACAGCCGCCGCGCGGTCGCGTGGTCGATGGCGATGCGCTCCGCCAGCCCTTCGCCGAGCATCACCGAGCCTTCGTCGTGCAGCCCCCGCCGCCCCATGTCGATCGCCTCGATCTTCGACGGCGGCGCGGTCTGGATCGCGGCGTAGTAGGTTTCGCAGACCATGAAGTAGTCCTTGATGATCCGCCGGAACGGCTGGATCGGCAGGGCCACGCGCTCGGGCTCGCCCTCGGGCCCATCCCCGGCCGCGATCTCGAAGATCAGCCGGCTCTCCTCCATGCGCAGGCGCAGGCGGTAGGGCCCGGCCGGGCCGTCGACCAGGCGGAAGCTGTTCTGTTCGATCAGGTCGTGGATCGCGACCCGGCGCTCATGCGCCACCTCGGGCGACCGGCGGACGGACGCGGCCTCGTCGATGACGACCTCGACGAGCTTTGCCTGCTCCCCGTCGCCATCGCCCCCGCTCATCCCTCGGCCTTCAGCCGCTGGGCGATCGACAAGGCGTGCGCCTCCAGCCCCTCGGCGCGGGCCAGCCGCACCGCGGCCGGGCCGATCCGGGCCAGGCCGGCGGCGTCGCAGCGCACCAGGGTGGTGCGCTTGACGAAGTCGAACACGCTGAGGCCGCTGGCGAAGCGGGCGCTGCGTGCGGTCGGCAGCACATGGTTGGGCCCGGCGACATAGTCGCCGACGGCCTCCGGCGCATGGCGGCCGAGGAAGATCGCGCCGGCATGGCGCACCCGGTCGGCCAGCCGGTCGGGATCGGCGACCGCGAGCTCGAGATGCTCGGGCGCCAGCCGGTCGATCAGCGGCACCGCGTCGTCGAGCGACCCGACCACGATCACGCCGCCGCGGTCGCGCCAGCTCGGCCCGGCGATCGCGGCCTTGGGCAGCGTCTCCAGCGCCCGGTCGACTGCCGCCACCACCGCATCGGCGAAAGCCGCATCGTCGGTGATGAGCACCGACTGGGAATGGATGTCGTGCTCGGCCTGGGCCAGCAGGTCGATCGCGATCCAGTCCGGGTCGTTGTCACCGTCGGCCACGACCAGGATCTCGGACGGGCCGGCGATCATGTCGATGCCGACGGTGCCGAACACCTGGCGCTTGGCCTCGGCGACATAGGCGTTGCCTGGGCCGGTGATCTTGTCCACGGCGCGAATGCTGGTGGTGCCGTAGGCCAGCGCCGCCACGGCCTGGGCGCCGCCGATGCGCCAGATCTCGGTGACGCCGGCGCGCTCGGCCGCGGCCAGCACCAGCGGGTTCAGCACCCCGTCCGGCGTCGGCACCACCATGGCGATGCGCCCGACCCCGGCGACCCGGGCCGGGATGGCGTTCATCAGGACGGAGCTGGGATAGTTGGCGAGGCCGCCGGGGACGTAGATCCCGACCGCGTCGATCGGGGTCCAGCGCGCGGCCAGGCCGATGCCGTCCTCGTCGACATAGGACAGGGCCGGCAGCACGGTCCTGGCGTGGAAGGATTCGATCCGCCGCGCCGCGAGGTCCAGCGCCGCCAGGGTCTCGGCATCGACCTGGGCCCGCGCCGCGGCGATCTCGCCGGCCGAGACGCGCAGGGTCTCCGGCGTCAGCCGGATGCGGTCGAAGCGCTCGGTGTAGTCGACCAGCGCTTCATCGCCACGGGCGCGGACATCGGCGACGATCGCGGCGACCGCGCCGGCGACGTCGGCATGGGCGCCGCGGCGGGCCGAGACGAAGGCCTCGAAGGCTTCGGCGAAACCGGGCGAGCGGGCATCAAGACGCAGCGGCATGGACGGCATTCCGGAAACGGTCGATCCATCCGGCGATCTCCTCCGGACGGGTCTTGAAGGCGGCGCGGTTGACGATCAGCCGCGAGGTGACGTCGGCGATGTGCTCGATCTCGCGCAGGCCGTTGGCCTCCAGCGTCGCGCCGGAGGAGACCAGGTCGACGATGCGGCGGCACAGGCCCAGCGAGGGCGCCAGCTCCATGGCGCCGTTCAGCTTGATGCATTCGGCCTGCACCCCGCGGGCGGCGAAGTGGCGGCGGGTGACGGTCGGGTATTTGGTGGCGACGCGGACATGGCTCCAGCGCCTGGGGTCGTCGGTCTCGGCCAGGTCCACCGGCTCGGCCACGGCCAGGCGGCAGGCGCCGATGCCGAGGTCGAGCGGGGCGTAGAGTTCGGGGTAGTCGAACTCCATCAGCACATCGTTGCCGGCGATGCCCAGCTGGGCGGCGCCGAAGGCCACGAAGGTGGCGACGTCGAACGACCGCACCCGGATCAGCCGGATGTGCGGATGGTTGGTGGCGAAGGACAGGCCGCGATGGCGCGGATCGTCGAAGGCGGGCTCCGGCTCCAGCCCGGCATGCGCCATCAGCGGGCGCAGCTCGTCCAGGATGCGGCCCTTGGGCAGGGCGATGGTCAGGGGATCGGGGACGGTCGAGGACATGATGCCCGATGGTTGGGACGGGAGCGCTTCCGCAGGAACGGGCGGCACCATAGCCGAAAGCGCGGCCGCGAGACCAGAAGAGCCCGCGACTCGCCCATGCGCGGATGGGCGGTCGGTGTGGCCGCGGCGCCTCCCTCCCGTGTCGCCCCTCATCGTCATTGCGAGCGCAGCGAAGCAATCCATCGGGCCGCCATTGTCGGTGAGGTCGATCGCGACCGTGGCCACGCGTTCGACCAGGCGGCGGAAAGCCGGCTGCCCCCTATTCCACCGTCACGCTCTTGGCCAGGTTGCGTGGCTGGTCGACGTCGGTGCCCTTGGCCACGGCGGTGTGATAGGCCAAGAGCTGCACCGGCACGGCGTAGAGGATCGGCGCCACGAAGGGGTCGACGCTGGGCAGGTCGATCGCCGCCACCGGGCCCGGCCCCAGCCTCTCGATGCCCTCGCGGTCGGAGAAGAGGATCACCTTGCCGCCGCGCGCCATCACCTCCTGCACATTCGACACGGTCTTGTCGAACACGGAGTCCCGCGGCGCCAGCACGATCACCGGCACCTTGTCGTCGATCAGGGCGATCGGTCCATGCTTCATCTCGCCGGCGGCATAGCCCTCGGCGTGGATGTAGCTGATCTCCTTCAGCTTCAGGGCGCCTTCCAGCGCCAGCGGATAGGACAGGCCGCGGCCGAGATACAGCACGTCGCGCGCCAGGGCCACCTCGTGGCTGAGCGTGCGGATGGTCTCGTCATGGTTCAGCACGTCGGCCAGCCGGCTGGGCACCTCGGTCAGCGCGGTCGACAGCTCGGCCTCGCGCACCGCGTCGATGGCGCCGCGCGCCCGGGCCGCCGCCACCGCCAGGCAGGCCAGGACGGTCAGCTGGGTGGTGAAGGCCTTGGTCGAGGCGACGCCGATCTCCGGCCCCGCCAGGGTCTGGATCACCGCGTCGCTCTCGCGCGCGATCGAGCTGTCGGGCACGTTGACGATCGACAGGATGCGCTGGCCCTGCGACCGGGCGTAGCGCAGCGCCGCCAGCGTGTCCGCGGTCTCGCCCGACTGCGACACGAAGATCGCCAGCCCGCCGGGCGGCATCGGCGCCTCGCGGTAGCGGAACTCGGAGGCGACGTCGATCTCGACCGGCAGCCGCGCCACCGTCTCGAACCAGTATTTCGCGACCATGCCGGCATAGAAGGCGGTGCCGCAGGCGATGATGGTGGCGCGCGGCACATCGGCGAAGTCGAAGGGCAGCGCGGGCAGCACGATCGCCCGCGCCGCGGGGTCGATCATGGTGCGCAGCGTGTCGCCCACCACCGCCGGCTGCTCGTAGATCTCCTTGAGCATGTAGTGGCGGAAGTCGCCCTTGCCGATCATCGCGCCGGTCATGGCGATCGGCTTGACCGCGCGCTCCACCTTGCGGTCCGCGGCGTCGTAGATCTCGACCCCGGTGCGGGCCACCACGGCCCAGTCGCCCTCGTCGAGATAGCAGATCCGGTCGGTCCAGGACCCGATCGCCAGCGCGTCGGACCCGACATACATCTCGCCGTCGCCGAAGCCGATGGCCAGCGGCGAGCCGCGGCGGGCGACCACCAGCAGGTCCTCCTCGCCGTTGAACAGGAAGGCCAGGGCGAAGGCGCCGTCCAGCCGCTTCAGCGCCGCGGCGCTGGCCTCGCGCGGCGGCAGCTGCTGGTCGAGGTAGTGGCTGACCAGATGGGCGACGATCTCGGAATCGGTCTCGGTGGCGAAGACGTGGCCGCGGCCCTCGAGCTCCTGCCGCAGCTCGCGGAAATTCTCGATGATGCCGTTGTGGACGATGGCGACGCGGTCGGTGGCATGCGGATGGGCGTTGGTCTCGTTCGGCCGGCCATGGGTGGCCCAGCGGGTGTGGCCGATGCCGATGGTGCCGTCGATCGGGGCCTCGCCCAGCCGCCGCTCCAGGTTGGCCAGCTTGCCCTCGGCCCGGCGGCGCTCGATCCGCCCGCCCACCAGGGTCGCGATGCCGGCGGAATCATAGCCGCGATACTCCAGGCGCTTCAGCGCCTCGACCAGGCGGCCGGCGACCGGC
>NZ_JBFRHF010000036.1:0-65322 GCF_052115705.1 Inquilinus sp. 2KB_23
CCCGAAAAGGCGCCCGAGCCGCCGGCCGCACCGGCCCCGGCCGCCGCCGAGGTCGCGCCCCCGCCGGCACCGCCGTCGGCCGAACCGCCGAAGCCGGCGGTCCCGATGCCCCTGCAGCTGGTGCCGCCGCATCCCTTGGCGGGCACGCCCCCGGTGGAAACGACCACCGCGGCGGCGGACCAGCCCACGCCGCCTGCGCCGGCGACTTCAGGCGTGGGGGCCCCTACGCCCCCGGACGCGGCGGTGGCCACGCCTGCGGCCGTCCCGCCGACGCCGCGGGCGGACGCCCGGACCAGCCGGATCCAGACGGCGCTGGCCCGGCGGGGCTTTTACGCCGGGGCGCCCAGCGGCCGCATGGACAGCCGGACCAAGGACGCCATCCGCGCCTTCCAGACCACGCTCGGCGACCGGCCGACCGGCGTCCTGACGCAGATCGAAATCGCCAAACTCCTGAATATCGGGCAGTAATTCGATGACGCTTCGCCTCAAATTCAATCTGGTGATGCTGGCGGCGTTCCTCGCCGGCCTGGGGCTGGCGGCGATCTTCGTCAACGTCGTCAGCGAGCGCGAGGCGCGGCGGGCGGTCCTGGCCGAGGCGGCGGCCATCATGGGCGCCGCCAACGCCACCATCCACTACACCGACACCCAGGTGTCGCCGCTGCTGAACGGCCAGGTGAAGACCCAATTCCTGCCGCAGAGCATCCCGTTCTTCGCGGCCCAGCAGACCTTCGACCAGATGGCCAAGGACTTCCCGGACTACGCCTTCCGCCAGCCGACCACCAACCCCACCAACCCGGCCGACCGGCCGGTGTCGTGGGAGGCCGACATCATCAAGGCGCTGGCGGCCCAGCCGGAGCTGGACCATCTGGTGACGGAGCGGAAGACCGACACCGGGACCGTGCTGTCCTATTCACAGCCGATCCGGGTGACCAGCGAGAGCTGCCTTGCCTGCCATTCGACGCCCGAGGCCGCGCCGGCCTCGATGGTCGACATCTACGGCCGCGACAACGGCTTCGGCTGGAAGATCGGCAACACGGTCGGGGCCCAGGTGGTGTCGGTTCCCGAGCGAGTCCCCCTGTCACAGGCGCGGTCCAGCCTCTATGTGATCATGGGTGGGTTGACGATCGTGTTCGCCGTGATGCTGGCCATGCTCAACCTGATGCTGCATTTCTTCATCATCGTGCCGGTCCGACGCATCTCCAAACTCGCCGACGAGGTCAGCCTGGGCAACATGGACGTTCCGGAATTCCAGGTCTCCTCCGCCGACGAGATCGGCTCCCTCGCGGTATCGTTCAACCGTATGCGCCGCAGCCTGGTCACGGCGATGGGAATGCTGGGTGACTGACGAGGCCTCCGGGCCGGCCCTTCCCGAGGCCATCGGACGATTCCACATCGAAGGCCTGCTCGGCCGCGGCGCGATGGGCGTGGTCTACAAGGCGCATGACCCGCACATCGATCGCCCGGTCGCGATCAAGCTGGTGCGGGCCGACCTGCTGGAGGGCGAGGACCGCGAGGAGTACCTGCGGCGGTTCCGCAACGAGGCCAAGATCGCGGGCCGCTGCATCCACGCGAACATCGTCGGCATCTACGATTTCGCGGTGCATGAGGGCAACCCGTTCCTGGTCATGGAGTATGTCGAGGGGGTCAGCCTCAACCAGGCGTTCCGCCGCGGCACCAAGGCCGGCATCGCCGAGGTCGTGCGCATCTCGCTGCAGGTGCTCGACGCCCTGGCCTATGCCCATGGCTTCGGCATCATCCACCGCGACATCAAGCCGGCGAACATCCTGCTCACCGCCAACGCCCGGCTGAAGGTCACGGATTTCGGCATCTCGCGGCTCACCAGCACCGATTCCACGCTCGGCGCCATGATGGTCGGCACCCCGAGCTACATGTCGCCCGAGCAGTGCCGCGGCGGCGACATCGACCAGCGCTGCGACCTGTTCTCCCTGGGCTGCGTGATGTACGAGCTGCTGGCCGGTGAGCGCGCCTTCAGCAGCGTCAACTACACCGACGTCATCTACAAGCTGATCAACGCGCCGCATCCGCCGCTGCAGGACAAGCGCCCCGACCTGCCCGCGGAGCTGGTGCGGATCGTGGACCGCGCTTTGGCCAAGCGGCCCGAGGATCGCTTCCCCGGCGCGGAGGAGATGGCGGCGGCGCTGCGCGCGCTGTCCGACGCCGGCACCGGCGCCAGCCCGGCATCCCGCCCCCCGGACGCGACGGCGGACGACCACGCCACCATCGTCGTGCCGTCCGCCGGGGCGCCGCGGCCGCGGGCGTCCGACTCCCCGCCCTCGACGATCGGCGATTTCGACGGCCTGGACGAAGCGTCCCTGTCGACGATCGAGCGCAGCCTGGCGCGCCACATCGGCCCGATGGCGCGCTTCCATCTGCGCCGGGCCATGCAGGACGCCCACTCTCCGGATGAACTCCTCCGCCTGCTCGGCGACCTGGTCCCGCAGCCGGAGCTTCGCGAGCGCTTCGTCGAGGAGGCGCTCCAGGTGATCGCGGCGCGGCCCGACCGGAGCCTGCGCGCGCCGGTGCCGGAGATCGCGGAGCCGGGATCCCTGGCGACGACGGGATCTTTGGCCACCGGGTCCCTGGCCATGGGCTCCCTGGTCCCGGGCCAGCCGCGGCCCGGGGTGGCGGCGGTGGAGGCCGTGACCCGCGCCCTGGCCCATTCCATGGGGCCGGTCGCCCGCCACCTGGTGAAGCGCGCGCTGGCGCGCGCCGCGACGCTCGACGAACTGCGGGAGCGGTGCCTGGAGCTGATCGACAACGCCGATGAGCGTGCCCGCTTCCAGAAGCTTCTCGCGGACATGCCCCATCCCGGAACCCTCGCGGTCTCCGTCCGCGACCTGTCGCGCGATTAAACCGGTTTCATCCGTAACATTTCCCCGCCGTCCTGAAATCAAGCGGTAGGCGGGGTCGGCCATCTTCCGGTTCGCATGGGAATCCGAGGGGCGCCGAATGTCATCGAGTGGTCGGAACGAGCCGTTGTTGCTGCTCACGTCGCCCCTGGGCGACGACACGCTGCCGGTCCAGCAGGGGACTCTGCACGCCATTGCCCTGGAGGCGGTGGAAGAGCTCAGCTGCCCGTTCGAACTGACCCTGACCGTCGTCTCCAGCGAGCGCAGCATCGACCCGCAGGAGCTGCTCTACCAGCCGGTGGGACTGACCATCCGCAGGCCGCCCCGGGGGGAGCAGTCGTCAGGCGGCGGCACGGAAAGCGCGGCGACGCAGCGGAACGAGGACCGGTTCTTCAACGGCCTGGTCCGCAGGATGGAATCCATCGGGCTGCCGCGGCGGGACCGCTGGACCTACCGGCTCGAGGTCGTGCCACGGCTGTGGTTCCTCAGCCAGGTCGAGGACAGCCGCATCTTCCAGAACATGAACGCGCAGGAGATCCTGGAGAAGATCTTCAACGAGCACGGCGTCCAGCCGGTCGATTTCCGCATCTACCGCAACAAGCCGGTGCGCGAATACACCACGCAGTACAACGAGACCGATCTGGCCTTCGCGCAGCGGCTGCTGCAGGAGACCGGCTGGTTCTATTTCTTCGAGCACACCAAGACCACGCACACTCTGGTGATCACCGACGGCAACGAGGCGTTCCAGCCGGTGTCGGTGCCGCCGCACTGGGTGATCCACGCCGGCAACAATGTCGACGTGTTCGACCAGTGGGAGGAATCGCATGCGACCGCCCATGGCGAGGTCTGGCTGCAGGACTATGATCCGACCAAGCCGACCACCCCGGTGGAGGGGCGGGAGGACACCACCCTGCCGACCGCAGGCGCCGCCCAGCGCGAGGTCTACAACTGGCCGGCGCTAACCACGGAGAACCAGATCGCGGCCGACCGGGCGAAGTTCCGCATCCAGCATGCCGAGGTCCGGTCGGCCCTGTGCCACGGCCATGGCAGCGACTACGAATTCTCCCCGGGGCGCCGCTTCACCCTGGCACGGGACCCGTTCACCCAGGCCGAGGGCATCGAATACGCCGTGCAGGCCGTCCGCCACCAGGCCGCCGACGACACCTGGATCGCCGGCGCCGAGAAGGGGCGCTACGAGAACAGCTTCACCTGCTTCCTGCAGAAGACGCCGTGGCGCGAGGACGCCCGCAACACCCGGCCGGTGATGGCCGGCATCTTTCCCGCCATCGTCCTGGGCGAAGGCGGTGAGGAGATCCACGCCGACCCGCTGGGGCGGGTCAAGGTCCGCCTGATGTTCGACCACCGCAAGGACACGGTGGCCGGCATGGCGGTGTGGGTCCGGGTGATCCAGCCCTGGGCGGGCAACACCTGGGGCTGGCAGCACCTGCCGCGCGTGGGGACCGAGGCGGCGGTCGCGTTCATGAGCGGCGATCCGGACAATCCGGTGATCGTGGGCGGGGTCTACAACGAGGTGATGCAGCCGGTGTTCCCGGTCCCGTCCGAACAGACCAAGAGCGGCATGCGCAGCCGCTCGACCCTGCAGGGCGGCACCCAGGACTATTCCGAATTCTCGATCGACGACAAGAAGGGCCAGGAGTTGGTCCTGCTGCACGCCCAGAAGGATCACAAGATCGAGGTCGAGCACAACCAGGACGCCACGATCGGAAACGATCGCACGGTGACCACCCACCGCAACGACAGCCTGACCAGCGAGACCGGCGCCATCACCATCACCGCCGCCGAGTCGATCACCCTCCGCGTCGGGACCAGCATCATCGAGATGACGCCGGAGTCGATCCTGATCACCGCCACGGAGGTCTCGGTCATCAGCAAGGCCGCCATGACCATCAACGCCGGGGCGGCCATGGAGATCGGTGCAGGGGCGGCCATCGAGGTTGCGGCCGGCGCGGCGATGAACTTCTCGGTCGGTGCGGCGTTCATCGTCGAGGCGGCCGTCAACGTCACCCTGCTGACGCCGATATTCTTTGCCATGCCTCCGATCCCGCCGGTGGCCTGACGCCAAGCACGCCGAGGAAAGGGAACGGATGCAAACACCAGGGGCGGGACGATGCATCGGCACCGGTCCCGCCCTTGATGCTTCGTATGGCCAACCGCCCCGCGCCAACCCCACCTTGCGGATCGCAGGGTGGGGCCGCGGGGTCAGAGAGTTAGAGAACGAAGTCGCTGGCGGTCAGGGTGTGGTCGGACAGGACGGTGATGGCGAAGTCGGCGACCTTGTCGCCATTGGTGTCGCCGAAGACGCCCTGATAGCCGTTCGGCAACTGGAGGATCCGGAGCTCGCCGGCCGTGCCGGTGAAAGCGCCGGTGCCGAGGGTGAAGGCGCCGTCGCCGGCCCCCGCGCCATTGGCATCGATCGGCGACAGGTCGATCTTGTCGCCGGTGGAGAAGTCCTCGATCACGTCGCGGCCGGATCCCGCCACGGTGCTGTCGCTGACGGCGTTGTAGACGAAGGTGTCGTTGCCGGCGCCGCCCTGGAAGGTGTCGGCCCCGCCGCTGCCGGTGAGGACGTCGTCCCCGCCCCGGCCCCACAGCCGGTTCGCACTGTCGTCCCCGGTCAGGACGTCGTTGAAGGCCGAGCCGCTGACCTGTTCGATGCCGGCCAGGGTGTCGCCGGCGGCATCGCCGCCGGACACGGCGCCGGTCGCCAGGTTGACGTTGACCGCCGCGGAGCTGCTGGAATAGGCCGCGACATCGATGCCGTCGCCGCCGTCGAGATGGTCGGCGCCGACGCCGCCGGTCAGGACGTCGTTGAAGTTGTTGCCGTTCAGGGTGTCGTCGCCGGCGCCGCCATAGACGACGTCGTTGCCGTCGCCGCCGTTGACCGTGTCGTTGTCGTCGCCGCCGTCGATGGAGTCGTTGCCGGTGCCGCCGGTGATGGTGTCGGTGCCGGCGGCACCGACGAGACGGTCGTCGCCGTCGCCGCCGTCGATGATGTCGTTGCCGGCCTCACCATTCAGGGCATCGTTGCCGCCATTCCCGTTGAGCGTGTCGTCGCCGAGTTCGCCGCCCAGGACGTTGGCGTTGTTGTCGCCGGTCAGGACGTCGTTGTGGCTCGACCCGTACAGGTTCTCGATGTTGGCCAGCGTGTCGCCGGCGGCGTCGCCGCCGGTGTTGACGTTGGTCAGCAGGTCGACATTCACGCCGGCCGCCGAGCCCTGGTAGTTGGCGACGTCCGATCCGGCGCCGCCATCGATGGCATCGGCCCCGGCCCCGCCGCGAAGCGTGTCGTTGCCGTCGAGGCCGAGGATGATGTTGTCCGATGCGTCCCCGAACAGGTGGTCGACGAACGCCGTGCCGGTCAGATTCTCGATGCCGGTCAGCGTGTCGCCCTGGGCGTCGCCGCCGGTGCCGGTGCCGGCGATCAGGTCGACGGTCACGCCGGCGCCCGAGCCGGAATAGTCGGCCGTATCGACGCCGCCATTGCCGGTGATGACGTCGGCCCCAGCGCCGCCGATGAGGGTGTCGTTGCCGGCCGAGCCGATGAGGGTGTCGTCGCCGGCCGACCCGATCACGCGCTCGATGCCGGTCAGGGTGTCGCCCTGGGCGTCGCCGCCGCTGCCGGTGCCTGTGGTCAGGTTGACGGTGACCGGCGCGGCGGAGCCGGAATAATCCGCGGTGTCGTTGGTGCCGGCGCCGCCCTGCAGCGAATCGGCCCCGCCGCCGCCGATCAGGGTGTCGTCCCCGGCGCCGCCGAGGAGGATGTCATTGCCGCCCTGGCCATTCAGCGTGTCGTCGCCGCCCTGGCCGTTCATGGTGTTGGCGGCCGCGCTGCCGGTGAGGCTGTCGCCACCGGTGTTGGAGCCGATCAGGTTCACGATGCCGACCAGCCAGTCGCCCTGGGCGTCGCCGCCGAAGCCCTGGGAGGCGCCGGTCAACTGGATGTTGAGGCCGAGGATCGGGAGGGTGAGGCTGAGCAGCACCGAAAGGTCGATGGTCACGCCGTCGACGGAGGTGGTGTAGTCCGCCGCGTCGATGCCCGACAGGGTGATGATGCCGGCGGCGTTCAGCAGGCCGCCGATGATGACGTCCGCCCCAGCGCCGCCCCGGATCACGTCATCGCCGGACCAGCCGATCGCGATGTCGTCGCCGCCCAGCGCATCGATGAAGTCGTTGCCGATGCCCTGGATGGGGCCGATGATAAGATCCGGAAGGATTTCCGCACCATTGGTGCCGGTAAACGTGGCCACGATCGAAACCTCATTAAATGTGAGACGAGCTGAATGCACTTATGGTGCATTACAATTGAAATAGATCAACCAAAAATTACCCGGATGGGGGTCTTTACAAACCTTCCATTTTGGGTATGGCCGGCTCTGGTCGCCCCGCCAAGGCGTCGGCGCCCCATACTCGCTCGGCAAATGATGTAAGGCAGGAATGCCGCGAAGCGCCGGCAAAGGAACGGATGCAAACGAAAAGGGCCGGAAGATGCGTCGGCACCGTCCAGCCCTCGAAGCCTTGTCTCGCAAGGGAGAACCGCAGCGCTCCGCGGTTCGAATCTTGGTAGCTGGGGAGGGATTTGAACCCCCGACCAAGGGATTATGATTCCCCTGCTCTACCACTGAGCTACCCAGCCATCGGGGCCGAGCGTATACGCGGCCGGCGCCGCTGCTGTCAAGCCGTGGGGCGCCTCCGTCGGCCTCCTTTCTTGCACCCTCGACGGACGGTCACGCTGCCGCCACAGTGTCGCGCTTCCTGGAGGCCCGGCCTGCTTGCGGTGCCGGCGCCGCTTCCGCTACCAAGGCTGCATGACCGCGATGCGCTTCTCCCTCGCCCGATCCGCTGCGGCCTTGGCCTCGGCGCTGGCCGTTTCCGCAGCCCTGGCCGCCGCCCCGGCCTTCGCCCAGACCTCCGCCTCGCCGCTGCAGGCCGCGCCCGCGCCGCTGCCGGCCGATTTCCGGATCGCGCCCAAGGCCGAGAGCTTCACCCTGGACAACGGGCTGCAGGTCATCGTCATCCCGTCCGGCTCCGCCCCGGTGGTGACGCAGATGGTGTGGTACCGCGTCGGCGCGGCGGACGAGGCGCCGGGCCAGTCCGGCATCGCCCATTTCCTCGAACACCTGATGTTCCACGGCACCACGTCCAAACCCCGCGGCTATTCGCAGGAGCTGGCGGCGCTGGGCGGGGTCGAGAACGCCTTCACCACCGCCGACTACACCGCCTACTTCCAGTCGGTGGCCAAGCAGAACCTGCCCTGGGTGATGCGCTACGAGGCCGACCGGATGCAGAACCTCGTGCTTGAGGAGAAGCGGGTCAATGCCGAGCGCGACGTGGTGCTGGAAGAGCGGCGGATGCGGATCGAGAACGAGCCGTCGTCCCGGCTGGCCGAGGCGATGAACGCCATCCTCTACCTCAACCACCCCTACCGGGCGCCGGTGATCGGCTGGCCGGAGGAGATCCAGGCGCTGCGGCGCGAGACTGCGATCGCCTTCTACGACCGCTTCTACACCCCGAACAACGCCACTGTGGTGATCGCCGGCGACGTCCAGCCGGCGGCGGTGCGCAAGCTGGCCGAGGAGATCTACGGCCCCGTCCGCCGCCGGGCCGACCCGCCGCCGCGGCTGCGCCCGCAGGAGCCGCAGCCGCCGGCGCCGCGCCGGATCGAGCTGGCCGACGCCCGTGCCGGACAGCCCTATCTGCGCCGCGACTACCTGGCCCCCTCCGGCGTCTCCGGCAAGCCCGGGGAGGCCGCGGCGCTGCAGGTGCTGTCGGCGGTGCTGTCGGGCGAGACCGGGCGGCTGTACCGCGCCCTGGTGACCGACCACAGCATGGCGGCGATGGCCGGCGCCTCCTACGACCCCGACATGCTCGACTACAGCGCCTTCGCCGTCTACGCGGTGCCGCGCGCCGGGGTGACGATGACGGATCTGGAAACCGCGATGGATGCGGTGCTGGCCGACATCCGCGACGGCACGGTGCCGGAGGAGGAGCTGGCCCGCGCCAAGCGCCGCCTGCTGGCCGGCGCGGTCTACGGCCAGGACGACCCGGGGACCCTGGCGCGGGCCTTCGGCGAGGCCGCGGCGCTGGGCCGCCCGATCTCCGAGGTGCAGGACTGGCCCGGGCGGATCGCCGCGGTCCAGGCCGCCGACGTGCAGAAGGTCGCGCGCACCTACCTGCAGCCGCCGCGCTCCGTCACCGGCATCCTGACCACCGCCCCGGCCCCGGCCGCGGGCGAGGCGAAGCAGCCCTGAAGCGCCAGCGAGGACGATACCGATGAAGCCGATCTTCGCCCACCCGCTGCGCGCCGCCCTGGCCGCATTCGGGTTCCTGCTCGCCGCCGCTTCCCCCGCCGCCGCGACCACCATCGACAAGGTGGTCAGCCCCGGCGGGATCGAGGCCTGGCTGGTGGAGGACCACACCGTCCCGGTCATCACCCTGTCTTTCGCCATGGCCGGCGGGTCCGCCCAGGACCCCGACGACAAGCTCGGCCTGGCCTCGCTGCTCAGCGACATGCTGACGGAAGGGGCAGGGCCCTATGACGCCGCCGGGCTGAAGGCGGTGCTGGCCGACCGCTCGATCCAGCTCGGCTTCGGCAGCTCGCAGGATTATTTCACCGGCCGGCTGAAGACGCTCAGCACCGAACGCGACGCGGCCTTCGAGCTGCTGCGCCTGACCCTGGCCGAGCCGCGGCTCGACTCCGCCGACCTCGACCGGATCAAGGCCGGGCGGCTGGCCGACCTGAACTTCCAGGAGAACGACCCCGGCACCATCGCCGACGACCGCTGGTCGGCCGCTGCCTTCCCCGGCCATCCCTATGGCCGCCCGACCATCGGCACCAAGGCGACGGTCGCCCCGATCGGGCCGGACGACCTGCGCGGCGCCCAGCGTCGGCTGATCGCCCGCGACGGGCTGCGGCTGGCGGTGGTCGGCGACATCGACGCCGCGACGCTGGGGCCGGCGCTCGACCGCATCTTCGGCGACCTGCCGGCGACCAGCACCCTCCGCGACGTGCCGGAGATCCAGGCCGTCGCCGCCGGTCAGACGGCGGCGGCGATGCCGGTGTCGCAGGCGGTGATCCAGCTCGGCTACGCCGCGCCCCGCCGCGACGATCCCGCCTATTTCCCGTCGATCGTGATGAACCACATCCTCGGCGGGTCGACCTTCACCTCGCGGCTGTACACCGCGGTGCGCGAGCAACGGGGCCTGGCCTATTCGGTCGACAGCAACCTGATCCAGCTGCGGCGCAGCGGCGTCCTGGTCATCACCGCCGGCACCCAGGCGGCGCGGGCGGGGGAGAGCCTGAAGGTGATCCGCGACGAGATCGCCCGGCTGGCGAAGGACGGCCCGACCGCGCAGGAGGTGGCCGAGGCCAAGAGCTACCTGATCGGCAGCTACCCGCTCGGCTTCGCCTCCTTCGACGCCCTCGCCAGCTACGTGCTGCAGCTGCAGCTGGCCGGGCGTGGCCGCGACTTCATCGAACGCTATCCCGGGCTGATCGAGGCGGTGACGGCGGACCAGGTCAAGGCCGCCGCCGCGAAGATCCTCGAGGTCAAGGACCCGACCGCGATCGTGGTCGGCGGCCCGGCGGGCTGACATCGCCGCCACAGAGGGGGACCATCACATGGCTCATGACCGGCGCATCGTCCTGACCGAGGGCGGGCCGACGCTGTCGCGGCTGGTGTTCGGCGCCTGGCGGCTGCTGGACGGCCCGACCCGGCCCGACGCCGATGCGGTGGCGCGGCTGATCGCCGGCGCAGTCGATCTCGGCCTGACCAGCTTCGACCATGCCGACATCTATGGCGGCTATGCGGTCGAGGAAGCCTTCGGCGAAGGGCTGGCCCGCTGGGGCGGCCGGCGCGAGGCGATCGAGCTGGTCAGCAAATGCGACATCATGCTGGCCACCGCCAACCGCCCGGCGAACCGGCTGAAGCATTACGACACCAGCGCCGGCCACATCCGCGCCTCGGTCGACCGGTCGCTCGCCAACCTGCGCACCGACTATCTCGACCTGCTGCTGCTGCACCGGCCGGACCCGCTGATGGATGGGGACGAGACCGCGGCGGCGCTGGACGGGCTGGTCAAGGCCGGCAAGGTCCGGGCGGTCGGGGTGTCGAACTTCACCCCATCGCAGATCGACCTGCTGGCCTCGCGGCTGTCGGCCCCGCTGGCGACCAACCAGATCGAGATGTCGGTGCTGCGCACCGCGCCGCTGGTCGATGGCAGCCTCGACCACGCCCAGCGGCTGCGCTACGCGCCGATGATCTGGTCGCCGCTCGGCGGCGGCAGCCTGTTCACCGGCACCGGCGCGCGGGAGCAGGCGGTGCGCGCGGCGCTGGAAGCGGTGGCCGGCGGGCGGGACCTGTCGGCCGTCGCCCTGGCCTGGCTGCTGCGCCACCCGGCCCGGCTGGTGCCGGTGCTGGGCAGCCTGAAGCCGGAGCGGCTGGCGGCGATGGTGGGCGCCCTGGACATCACCCTCGACCGCCAGCAGTGGTTCGCCATCCTCGAGGCCAGCGAGGGGCGGGAGGTCGCTTGAGGCCTCAGGCCGGCTGGGCCTTGGCCGTCTTGCGCCCCGGCAGGGTCATGGCGGCGACGCCGAGGACCACCAGCACCAGCCCGATCATCGCGGTCGAGGCCGGGGTCTCGCCCAGGAAGACCACGCCGATCGCCACCCCGACCGGCACCCGCAGATAGGCCTGCGCCATGGTGCCGACCGAGCCGAGCGACGCCAGCAGCCGGAAGTAGATGACGAAGGCCAGCGCGGTCGAGACCAGCGCCAGGCCCAGCAGCGCGCCGACCGAGCTGGCGGAGGGCGCCAGCGCCCAGGGCCGGTCCAGCACCAGGCTCAGGGGGATCAGCATGGCGGCGCCGGACAGCATTGACCCCGCGGCCGGGACCATCGGGTCCAGCCCCTTGAAGTTGCGGCCGAAGATGGCGGCGACGGCGTAGCACACGGTGGCGGCCACGATCGCGAGCTGCGGCAGCAGCTGCCGGCCGGCACCACCCAGCGCGTCCAGCCCGATCACCAGGGTGATGCCGGCGACCCCGGCGACGACGCCGAACAGCTTGCGCCCGGTCACCGGCTCGTGCCGGGTCACCGCCCAGGTGATCAGGAAGGTGAAGATCGGCGAGGTCGAGTTCAGGATCGCCGCCAGGCCTGCGTCCAGGCTGGTCTCGGCCCAGGCGATCATGGTGAAGGGGATGACGCTGTTCATCACCGCCTGGAAGCCGAACAGCCGCCAGGTCCGGCCGTCGGCCGGCATGCGGATGCCGCGCAGCCGCAGCACCAGCAGCAGGACGCCGCCGGCGATGACGGTGCGCGCCGCGATCAGCGTCACCGGCGGGATCGTCGCGACGCCCAGCTTGATGAAGCTGTATGCGCTTAGACAATCACGGGAGCTGGAAGAACCCGGGGGTCGCGACGTGCTGGGCGCACGCAGGAGTCGTCTCGTGCATGTGACGCTCTCTGCTCTGTGTCGCGCACGGAAGATCCGTCCTCAGTCACCTGAGCGCGCTCCACGACTATGCAGGCGTTTGCTGCTGTAGCATCTGCGCAAGCACATCATCGAACTGAACCGGCTGCGCCTGGCTGATCGCCTCGGCTAGTTGGTAAAAGAACACCGTCCGCTATATTGGGACGGGCTGAACTCGCCGCCGATGAGCGAGTGGCGGCTGTGCAGGGCCGAGCCATCCAGAACAATTGTCGTCATCTGCGCGGCGCCGGTTGCGAGCGGCTCGATAAACGTAATTGCCTGGTTGCTTCGGTAGACAAATAGCTCCTGAACACCGGCGTTGCCCGTCATGAAGGCTTTGTTGGTGAGCGTGTCGTAGCTGACATCGAAGCGGAAGTCGTCAGCTTCCATACCCTTTGGTGACCAGCGCTGATTGAAGACGCAGTGAAAGGAAATGGCGCCAGCGACCGCGGCGGTGGGGGCAGCGAATATCATCGCCACAATGAATGCAATACGAAGCATGAGTAATTCGGTCATTGAAACGATGGGAGGCTACACCGTTTCGCGCTTGCCGGCATCGATTGTCGACCTGCAGTGTCACCGCCAGCGGCCGGGACGTTTCCGAGGGCGTTGATCTGATGATCTCCGGCGAAGCCGTTCCTTCTCTTTCTGTGCCGCATGCATGCCGTCGAGAATGCCCAGCGCCGCATCGGGGCCGAACTCGCGGACTAGCAGGTCGAGGTGTCGCCGGGCTCTCTGCGTTAGGCCTCGGCTCACTCGCCATGGCCGTCGCTCCACCACGTCATTGTGATAGGACTCGGTCAGCGTGGCGATCTTGGTGATGTATTTCACCCAGCCTGAGGCACCGCCGGCTTCCGTGGTAATCTCGACCACCTTCACACGGTTCTCTCGATCGAGCTTCCAGGTCACTGCCCTGGACTTCTGCCCCGATGGAGTTCGTGCCTGGGCGGCTACCCGATTTCCGGTGATCCGCTTGGCAACGTGTTTCCCCAGACAGCGCCGGAACGACTCTCGATCGATGTCGACGCGCAGTGCTGCGTGGAGATCAAACCCACGTTCACCGCTGTGCGCGTAGCTCTCGGTAGCTTCGACGTCGACCAGGGGTCCCTCAAAGGACCAGAACCCCTTCTCGTAGAATATGCCTCGCTGTTCGAGAACGGCGATATTCTCGCCGGCCTCAATGCCTAGCTCCCGGCACGTGGCATGGACGCAGTTCTCGAACGTCTTGATAGCCCAGGCGGCGAGATCCTTCCCTGCAGCCTTGGCGATCTCCTCATGCTCCTGGTCAAGGTTGATGGTGATGGCGAGGTTCAAGCCGGCGGTCTCAGCGGCCTGTCCGAGAAGCGCGACTAGGTGATGAAAGCCTAGTCCCTCCCATTGATGGGGTTTTGGCCTTCCACTGCGAGATGCTGGTAGCCGTAGAAGGCCTGGCTTGAATGCGTCTTGGAATGACGTGGAGGGGCTCTCAGGGGACGTATGAGGATCAGCGTGAGGAAGAGAATGGGGGGCAATAACTACAGGGTCGATTTCCGAGTCACCCTCCACAGCTCGATAAGGCATTGAACCATTGGCCAGATCGGCAGATTCCGACTCTGCCTCGGTCTTCGCATTCTCAGAAGAATTCTGCGCAGGAGCGGATGGATATTCTCCGGCGGAGCAATTCTGAAGATCCACGTCGCTATCTGATTCGGTGATACCGGCCGCGTTTAACATCCGCGTCAAATCGGCCAAAATGTCATGGATGGAGCCGCGCTGACGGCTAGTATGCTGGCCGTCGGTGACTTGAAGAATCGCCATGAACTCTCTTCCCCGCAGGAGGGGTATTGATCTGCTCTAGCCGTTTCTCCACAGCCGGAGACCAATAACTCTGTTGATATCGATGGTCGCCGCTCGAATCGCAGCGGCCACTTCATTAGCTAGGGATGCCGTCTGGATTGCTCGCCTTAGCGAGCTCATACAGCTCTTCGTCATAATCGGGCCGCTCTATTTCTTCATCGATCCAGCCCTTTTCTATCATCAGGGCGTGGTGCTGCTTCACAGTCGGCAGTAGCCGCCGGAGTTCTTCCTTCAACTCGTCTACATTCGCCCTGAGCGCCGCCAGATCAGCGAGTTCTGCGGGATCGTGAGCGTCGGGGCCGGGAGATAGGGCCACCTCGCACGCCAGCTTCACGAATCCGCCGACCGTCATGCCTCGCTCCTTTGCGGCAATCCGGACACGCTCCGGCAGATCGATCGGGATACCTCTTATGTTCCAGTGAGTGGTTTCCATTGAATCCTCGCGCGATGTCTCCGCCGAATATGCGCGTGCACTGATTGTGAGTCAATCGTGCATTTCCTCTTGCGTTAACCGAAGAGTGTACGTATGGTTCACGTATCGCTTCAATGCGATGCGCCGGCGCGATTCCCGCCCGGCGGTAAACTGGAGAATGGGAATGAAGGTTCGCATTGCGATCGAAGCGATCGACGACCGCTTCGAGGGGGAGGGCTTTACCCTCGACGAGATCAAGGAACTCTATGTCCAGATGTACGAGGAGGGGGCGCTGCGGCTCGATGACGAATACAGCGGTGGCCTCACAATCACCGTGACTCCGGTCGAAGACAACGGGTCTCTGACCGCCTAACTACCTGCAATTGCAGATGCAACGGCCGGGGATTGCCCCGGCCTTTCTTTGAGGATGACCCATTGAACAGCATCAGTGATATTCATTCCCGTGAGGATCGCGCCCGCCATCGGGCCAAGCAACTCGGCTTTAAACTCTTCAAGAGCCGGCGGTCTGACAGGATATGGGATGGCCGGGTCTATGATATGGCCGAGGCCTTGGATCCCAATCAGCTGAAGTACCACCGGAACACGCTCGAGGAGATCGAGATCATACTCAAGCATTTGAGCAAGGAACCTGGGGATCTCCTGGAGCGCGCATTCAAGGCCTACCGCGACGGAGGTATGTCCCTCGAGCCGGCCACCAGATCCTGTTACGTCATTCCGGCCAGCGATGCGGCGGGTCGCCGTCCAACTGCCGTCCTGGTAAACCACTGCAGGGAACTCGCGCGGTACGAGTGGACAGGTCGTCGCCTCGTTCGGGTGCCGATTGATCCCGCCCTCGCCGCCTGATCCGCGGGTATGAAGATTGGCATGGCCGGCGCTGGGCGCCCGGCCCAATCATGTGAGGACCAATGAGCATCGCAAAGCGCATTAACATCACCCGCGACACCAAGGATATGAGCCTTGACGGCTATGACCCCGCCTTCCTTGCCGGGGAGGAGTTCGCCAAGCTCACCATCTATCTGCCGGTGTCGGTTGTCCGCGCTGTCGACAAGGCCGCAGAAATGAACGGCGTCAGCACCTCGCGCTTCATGATGGAGGTGCTCGCGAAGGGGGCGAGATCGGCCCTGGCGCCGACGGCTGCCTCGGCGCCGACGGTGACCACGACGCATTGAAATAAGCGCCCTAGCTCGACACAACTCGGCTCGCCTCGGCTCAACTCTCTTCACCGCCTCTCATCTCCCCTCGACTCGCAATAGAAGGGCCGCGCATGCGCGGCCCTTCTGTTTTCTAGCTACATCGTCCGGATTGGCGCTAGGCAGTCCACTGCCGGCGTGTTCACCGGCTTGAGTGCGCTCCAACGTTTCGACGGAAACCGCAGCGTCGGGGCGCGACTTGCGCCCACGCGCGGAGCATGGTCGGGCCACTCACAGAGGAGGCCCCCATGCCCGCCAACGACCGCACCACGCCGCCCGTCATCGACTATCTGCTTTTGGCGCTACTCGCTACCCTATGGGGCGCTTCCTACAGCTTCATAAAAGTTGGCGTCGCGACGATCCCGCCGGTGACGCTGATCGCGGCGCGCACCGTGATCGCCGGCGGCGTGCTGCTGCTGGTGCTGCGGCTACGCGGCATCCGCATGCCGACCGACGGACGCACCTGGCGGCTGTTCGGGTTCCAGGCGGTGATGAACAGCGTCATCCCCTTCACCATGATCGCCTGGGCCGAGACCAGCCTGGATGCCGGGCTGGCGGCGATCCTGAACTCGACCTCGCCGATCTTCACCTTCCTGATCACCTGGGCGGTGACCCGGCACGAGCCGGTGAGCGGGCGCAAGCTGTTCGGCGTGGTCGCCGGGGTCGCCGGCATCACCCTGGTGATCGGGCTAGACGCGCTGGGCGACGCCGGCCGGCAGGTGCTGCCGCAGCTGGCGATCGTGGCCGCCACGGTGTGCTACGCCGTCGCCGCCATCTTCGGCCGCAACTTCAAGGGGCTGGACCCGATGGTCCCGGCCGCCGGGTCGATGCTGTCGGGCGCCGCCATGCTGATCCCGCTGAGCCTGATCCTGGACCGGCCCTGGGCGCTGGCGCCGTCCGCCGGTTCCATCGGCGCTCTGCTCGGCCTGGCCCTGGTCTCGACCGCGCTGGCCTTCGTCATCTACTTCAAGCTGCTGGCGTCGCTCGGCTCGGTCGGCACCATGGCGCAGGCCTATCTCCGGGTGCCGGTCGGGGTGGCGATCGGCGTGGTCTTCCTGGGCGAGACCCCGGCCTCGACCGCGATGATCGGGCTGGTGCTGGTGGTGCTGGGCGTCGCCGCCATGACCCTGCCGGGCCGGGGCCAAGCGAGGCCTCGGCCGGCCTAGCAGGTGTTCGGGCGAATGCATGCTGCCGCTCTATCGAGGATCACCCCTAGCCCGGCATGAAGGAGATCTGATCCCCTCAACTCTTCGGCAGCGACCTAAGACCTTCGGCCAACACGGGCCGATGATACGCTCTAGGATCGCCGCAAGCGCCGCATCCAGGCCTGACCCGATTCGCTCATTGGCAAGAACAGCCTTTTGGTCCTAAGTTGTGCGATTGATTTGCATGAAGTTCGGATTTTAAGAGGGGGGCGCGCAGAAGTGAGCAATGAAGCGTTCGCGCGCGTCAAAATCGACCAACTTCTAAAAGACACTGACTGGAAGCTTACGGACGGCCACAGCGTGCGATTCGAATATCCGCTCGATGATGGTGGCAAGGCGGATTATGCGCTTTTCGATCGTCAGGGCCGTGGCGTTGCCGTGCTTGAGGCTAAGAGCACGAGCGTCAGTCTGAGCGCAGGCGAACTCCAGGGCCAGCGTTATGCCGATCAACTCGGCGTGCCGTTCATCTTCCTCTCCAACGGTGAGGAAATCTGGTTTCGGGACAAGGAGCAGGACGCTCACTTCCGTAAGGTCGAGACCATTTTCAGCCAGGATGATCTGGCTCGCCGGAAAGCCGCTGGGGACATACGACGGAGCCCGCTCGAAATCCCGATCGACAGCCGGATCGCCGGTGGCGGTGGCCGTCTGCATCAAACCGCCTGCATCGAGGCGATCTGCCGGGAGATCGTCAACGGGCGGCGCAAGATGCTCGTTGAAATGGCGACCGGCACGGGGAAGACCCGCACAGCGGCGGCATTGCTCAAGCGTCTGTTCGAAGCCAACTGGGCAACGCGAGCGCTGTTCGTGGTCGACCGCAATACGCTCGCTATCCAGGCAGAAGATGCGTTTGCGGAACATCTGCCGCATTTACCCTGCTACCGGGTGCCTCGTACCGGCCGCCGCTTCCAGGACGAGAAGCGTGTCACCATCGTTACTCTGCAAACTCTGGTTAATGAGTACGAGAAATACTCTTCTGGCTATTTCGATTTGGTCGTCATCGACGAGTGCCATCGCAGCATTTACGGCCAGTGGCGGCGCGCGCTTGATCATTTTGACGGCATCAAGATCGGTCTGACCGCCACGCCCTGTGTCATGCAGGATGCGCCGGACGTGGATGAGGAGGATCGCGTGGCGATCCGCGATACAATGCGGTTCTTCGAGGTCGATCGGCCGACCTACCGCTACACGATGTCCGAGGCCATCGCGGACGGGCACCTGGTTCCGTACGAGATTTATCGCGCCATGACGGCTCGCACGGCCGCGACCGAGGGCTTCTCCGTTACCCGAAGCGAAATCGATTGGGAGGCCCTGGACGACGCGACCCGCGCCGAGCTAGAAGCCCTATTCGCTGGGCGCGATCCACTGATCGTTGATCCAACTGCACTCGAACGGAAATTTACCATCCCGCAGCGCAACCGTGCCATGGTCCGCGAATATCGTGACGTTCTGGAGAACGGATATACCGGTCCGAACGGCGTCCGCCGAGCGCCCGACTGGGGCAAGACCATCGTATTCGCCGTTACCAAACGGCACGCGGAGACGCTGGCGCGAATGTTCGATGCCGTGTTTGCAGACAAGAAACCCAGCCCCACGACGCGCTATGCCGATTTCGTCGTTTCCGGCATGGGGCCGGACGACAGCGTGGACGGTCCGGCCAAGATCAAGCGCTTTAAAAAAGAGGAATTCCCGCAGATCCTAGTCAGCGTGAACATGCTCGATACGGGCTTCGACTGCCCGGAGGTGCGCAATCTGGTGATGGCGCGCTTCACCCATAGCTCGATTCTCTATCAGCAGATGCGTGGACGCGGCACCCGCCTGTCACCGGGCAAGGACCGCTTCACCATGTGGGACTTTACCGGCGTCACCCTGCGCCATGGCGATGACGAAACACCTGGAGAAGGTGGTGTTATCGTCGTGCGGCCCATGGATAAACCACAAGGCCAGCCGCGCCGAATGCTCACGCTTGACGTACATGACGAGATCGACCCGACCACGCGCGAATGGGTCACGGTGGACGAAACCGGCCACGCTTTCATGGATGTCGACGATGCCCACGCAGAGGCGTTAGGGGCCGCGTTCGAGACGTGGCTAGACGGCCAGGAATTCAACTCCGATCAGCTCCGCGTGCTGCACCTGATTAAGGAGCAGATCAAAGCAAACGCGGCGGAACTCACGCTGTTCGAAAGCTGGCGCTTCGATGCCCCGCCGCTCTCCATGAACGGCGGCTTTGAGCGCGCCCGTGCCGTCTTCAACGGCGAGGTGGAACTTGAGCGCGTTTTGATCAGCTTGAACCAAGGCGTGTTCGGCATCGCGTCGCGGTCTGCCCCCGGCGACGATCCCTCCCGGTCCGACAAACCTCTGAACTAAGGCCCAAATGTCCTTCACACCTGACATGCGCCGCAAGGTCGATCAGATACGCGATTATCTCTACGGCGGCGGATACCCCGACCCCCTGTCCAACGCAGAGCAGCTCAGCTTTCTATTCTTCTTCTACATGATCGAAGGCATCGACGGGGCCAATGTGCGGCAAGCCAAGGCCACTGGCCGAGACTATGCCTCCCTATTCGCGGGCGAGTGGACACTGCGCAATCCGCTGAACGCGTCAACGAAGGGCCTGGAGGCGGTGCCGCGCGAGCGGATGCGCTGGTCGTCCTGGGCCAACGCCATGTCGGGCGAACAACTCGTCACCTTCGTGCGCGACGAAGTGTTTCCCTTCTTCGCCACCATTGGCGACGCCTTCGGCATGAGCTTCATGGCGCAGGCCCGGCTCGCGATTGATGAGCCTACCGTGCTCACCCAAATCGTGACCCTGGTAAACGAGTTGCGGCTGGAACAGGCCGACCCCGACACAAAGGGCGATCTGTTCGAGCATGTGCTGCGCCAGATCAAGCAGGCTGGCGAACTCGGCCAGTTTCGCACGCCGCGCCACATCATCCGCGCCATCGTCGATTTGGTCGATCCGAAGATCGGCGAGACCGTCTATGACCCTGCCGCCGGCACTGCCGGCTTCTTGGTGGCCGCCTATGAGCATATCCGCCTCGCCAATTCCTCGGCGAACGGCCGGGAGGTCGCGGAACTAGAGGGCAAAGAATTCGAGCGTGGGCATGGCGACCGGCTGAAAGACGCGCAATGGCGCAAGCTTCAGACCGCGACCTTCTTCGGCAACGATGTTGATCCCAAGATGGTCAGCCTCGCCAGCATGAACCTGGCGCTGCGTGGCCTGCCGGACGTGCGCATCCTGAAGCGCAACGTGCTGACCACCAGCTTCGACCGGCAGGCCAAGGCCGAAAAGGGGCTGCCGCTCGACGGCTATGACGTGATCCTGGCCAATCCGCCCTTCTCGGGTCGCCTCGACCGCGACCGCATCGTTGATGACGTGAAGATCGGGACGAGCACGGCGACCGAGCTACTGTTTGTCAAATACATGATCGACAACCTAAAGCCCGACGGGCGCTGCGGCGTGGTCGTGCCCGAGGGCGTGCTGTTCGGCTCCACCGGCGCGCACAAGGAGCTGCGCCGCATCCTCCTCCAGAACAACCGCGTCGAGGCGGTGCTGTCGCTACCCGGCGGCGTGTTTCAGCCCTATTCGGGTGTGAAGACCTCAGTGCTGGTCTTCGCCAAGGGCGGGCGCACCGAGCGGGTAATGTTCCTGCACGCTAGCAATGACGGCTTCAAGCTGGACGCCAACCACGACCAGCCGATCGAGGCCGACGACCTGCCCGGCCTGATCGCTGCGTTCAATAGCCGTGACGAGTTGTGGACTGATTGGCAGGCGCGCGATCCTGCCCAACCCTGGACAGAGAACTGGTGGTTCGCCGACGCCGGCGGCATCGAGCGGGAGGACTGGAACCTTTCGGCCCCTCGCTACCGACCCGAAAGCCGTGAGGCCGCCGAGCATCGCAACCCGCGCGAATTGCTAGAGGAATTGTATGAGGAGGTGGAGACCATCCTCGGTAACATTCAGACGCTCGCGGCGGAGATGCGGGGGCAACCGGCGTGAGTGTCGCCACCGTTGAACTCAGTCGTGTTTGCCGTTTGGATCGGCGCACGATCGTGGCTTCCGAGGCGCTGGGCAACGGGCTCGAATTCGTCGGCATGGAGCATGTCGATCCAGAAACGGGGCAGATCGCGGTCGGTCAAGGCTCTCGAACTGGGGAAGGCAAAGGGCAAGCCTTCCTGTTCGATGACCGTCATGTCCTATTCGGCAAGCTCCGACCGTACCTGCGGAAAATTGCGCTTCCCCGACAGCCGGGATGCGCCTCGACTGAGTTGGTTCCACTATTGCCGGACGCGAGCCGTCTCGACCGAGGCTATCTTTTTCACTGGGTTCGCCGGCAGCCCGTCATCGACACGTTGATGGCGAAGAATACTGGCGCTCGAATGCCACGCGCCGATATGTCGGTCTTGCTCGATATGCCCATCCCCGTCCCGCCACTCGACGAGCAGCGGCGGATTGTGGGGCTGTTGGACCTGGCGGCGGAGATCAGGCGCCGCGCCGACGCCGCCCGCGCCAAGGCCCGCGCCATCATCCCCGCCCTTTTCCTCGACACTTTCGGCGATCCCGCGATCAATCCCAAGGGATGGGATATCAGCGAGCTTGCTCGCGTGGCGGACATTGGCTCTGGCCTGACCAAGGGCCGCAAAATGAACGGCCAGAAGACTGAGGCGGCGCCATATCTGCGCGTTGCCAATGTTCAGGATGGCTACCTCAACTTGTCGGAAATTAAGATGATTGAGGCAACCGTAGCAGATATCGACAAATGTGTGCTTCGGAACGGCGATCTTCTAATGACCGAAGGGGGCGACCCTGACAAGCTTGGGCGCTGCGCCATCTGGCGCGATGAAGTCCAAGGCTGCTTACACCAGAATCATATCTTCAGAGTCCGAGTCGGGCCTCAATTATTGTCTGAGTATGCGGCGGCTTATATGCAAAGCGCTGCAGGAAAGTCATATTTCCTACGTGTCGCAAAGCGCACGACCGGAATAGCTTCGGTCAACAAGACGCAGCTAGGAGCATTGCCGGTACTGATGCCACCGCTTCCCTTGCAGGCTGAATTCGTTGCACACGTTCACCGTCTAAAAGCGCTCGCCCACCATCTCGACTCCGCCACTGCCAAAGCTGAGACCATGGCCGCCGGGCTGTCCGCCGAGGTGTTCGGATGACCTTCGACCGCGTTCAAGCGGCGTGGCATTACATAAACCGCGAAGTCTGGCGGCCACTATTCAATCGATTTCGCGACGCTCATCCCGATCTCCCGATAGAGGTCGTCCGTACGATGCTGGTGCGGACCCGTGGAATGCCGCAGATCTTCGTGGAGCCTGGGCTGGCGCCAGCCTTGGACAGGCTGCGGGGTGACGTAGCGACGTGTCTCGATCTGCCTGATGATGCCCGGTCGGCGCTCGCGCGGGTAAAGCCGCAGTTCTTTACCGGAGGCCGGGCAATCGCCGTGCTACTCTCTGACATCGCTATCGCCCTAAAGGCGTATGAGAACAACGAGCTGGATCAGTTTTATCTGGATCGCCTCGGCCGCTTCCTTCAACGCCATACACTGCACTATCGCCTAGACATCGCGCCATTGAAGTTGACGCCGCTTCTGCATGGCGAAATGGACGCCCTCTATGGTGGACTTCGCACAAGAGCCGCTGCCGATGTGCGTTTGCGGGAAGCGCTGACGGCGTTCGAAAACGCCTGGGAGCGCCAAGCGACGGATTGGAACCAGCTCAACGCGAAGGAGGCCATTCGGACCGCCTCCCTGCTAGCTGAGAACATGCTGGTATCGGCCTCGAACGGTCGCGAAAATGAGTTCAACCGAGCCTTGGTCCGGATGCGAAACGGCAATCGCTTCCCCAGCAATGATTTCGCAAACATCTTTGATCGGGCGTACACCTTCGCCAACAACTATCCAAACATCCGGCATCCGGGCGACGCAAGTTGCGTGAAGCGGGACCTCCGCAGGGAGGATGCAGTCCTCTCTGCCCTTGTCTTTGTAGGCCTCTCCGCGTGCGCCCACAATCTCTGCACTGACGACGGCTGAGCGCGATGCCGATCCGCAGGCGGGGCAACAAGCTCGAACGCTGGGAGATTGCGCTCATCAAGGCCATGGTTGTCGACGGGCGATGGCCGAACGATCAGGATATTCTCGCCTATTTCACCCGTCCGACGCGCTCGATCAATCACCGCGCAATCGGCGAGATTAGGACTGAGGCGAAGCATGCTGCCACCAAGCCGGCAACGGCTGAAGAATTGGACAGCTTCCTCGTCTACTGGCCGGAGGTAGACGCAGAAACGGGTTTGTCGATCCGCGGTGACGAACTGTTGATCAAGGCACGTGAGGCCATGATCGCGGCGGTTCATACCTTCAACAGCGCCGGTCTGACATTTCGCGCAGAATTGTTCATCGTCACCGCCGTTATTGCTTGGACCTATTTGCTCCATGCCTGGTTCAAGCGCGAAGACATCGACTATCGGCATGCAAAAATCCAGAACGGGGAAAAGGTGGTTCTCAAGACCCCGAGTGGCGCGGAAAAATATTGGGAGCTGTCCCAATGCTTGAAGCATGCTCGCTGCCCAATCGAGCCCGGAGCGAAGGACAATCTGGCTTTCCTCCTAGAACTCCGGCATGAGATCGAGCACCGCTCGACCAACCGCATCGATGAAGCGGTGAGCGCCAAGCTGCAAGCCTGCTGCATCAATTTCAACGACGCCATAAAGAGCCTCTTCGGAGCGCAATACGCCCTCGAGCGCCGCCTGCCGATCGCCCTGCAATTCGTGACCTTCAACCCCGACCAGCGCGCCCTGCTGAAGAAGGCGGGCACGCTGCCGCGTCATGTCGAAACGATGATGGACGAATTCGAGCGACATTTGACACCCGAACAGCAGGCCGATCCCCGCTTCGCCTTCCGCGTTTTCATGGTCCATAGGACCGCTAATCGCGCGCGAAGCGCCGACCTCGCGGTTGAGCTCGTCCCGCCCGGATCAGACATCGCGGATAAATTCAATCTGGCTCTGAAGGAGGTAGAGAAGCGGAAGTACCTGCCCAGCGAGATAGTTCGCACCATGAGGGCGGAAGGCTGGGACCGCTTCACGATGGATAGCCACACGAAGCTGTGGAAGCGACTGGCGGCGAAGGATCCGGCAAAAGCCTACGGCGCGGTCGCCGTGGGCAAGCAATGGTGTTGGTATGAGACCTGGCTCAATCGCGCCCGCGAGGAATGCCAACAACACCCCGACCAATTCCGGACGATGCCGCCAGCGGCCAAATGACACTGATGGCGATGACCAATATAGTGTCAGATAACGGCCTGCGTGACAGGCTTGGGTGTGGATAAACCGCCGAGCATCGCCATCAGTCGGGTCCGGAGGCGATCTTGTCTCTGATTGTAGAAGGCTTCGAAACCTTGGAGATCGGCAGAGAGTTCTCCGAGTTCGTGCTTTGTCAGATAGTGCTGTTGAGTCAAAGAATCTGGATGAATTCCTGCCAGCCAATCGTGCGGCATGGCTGCCCGCTTCTCATTGTTGGTGGCGCCTTCAAGCAATTGAAGATTCGGCAAGGTGTTGGCGTGACGCGCAAGCGCCTCGATACTTGCCGCATTGAATCCTTGCATGTGTAGTCGCGCCGGAGTGAATCGGGAGATTGGGTAGACGTGGTCAACGTGAAAATGATTGCGCAGGTCGACGAACGGAAAGAGCAGTGACAGAAGTGGAAATGTTCGCTTGTCGCCATACTCAATATATAGAAGATCTTCGATCTCGGCTGACTCGAACGCCAATGACTTGCCGCGCTGACTCATCACCTGGCGCAGTTGTTCCACCGGGAAGGCCGAAGGGTCAGCTGACTGGATCACCTCACGAAGCGCTGTGAGCAGTGTGTCGAGGCCGCTTCCCCATATGCCCGATGCCTTGATGATTGATCTCACAAGCCAGCCCCGAATCGCTTCCCGGTCGTCAGCGAACTGGCTATGGGTCACGTAGTTATTGGGGGCGTTCCGCTTGTAGAGGTAGTAGGCGATTGGCAGGAGTGCGCTGTCGGCTCTCAATGTCTGTCCGTTCAGGCCGAAGCTTGAGGCGAGTTCAACGGTCCGAACCAACGCCGCCCTAATCACCGGCCAGTTCGATTCCAGGGCTAGCATGTTGGCCGTCGTGAAGTTCTCGACCTTGAATCCTACGGAGGCGATATCCGCCAACATGAGCCCGGCCTTGAGCACAAAGTCCTGGCTGAGCGCGAAGCCTGTGCCGATGCGATTTAGTTCGTCAACAAGCTTGTGGATTTCGGCACGGGCGTCGACCTGCTTCCACTGTGCAACGGCAATGCTGAGCAACAGATCCGAATAGGAGAGGATCGTGCCTCCCGAGTTGAGGCGAATGAAGATGTTGAGCACGCGTTCAAGATCCTGCGCCTCTTCCTCGTAGTAGTTGATCAGGTTGTGGGAGTGAACAACGCGATGGAGGCGATCGAGGATGGCGTAGGCACCTTTAAGGGCGTCACCCTGGAGACCGCGCTCCATGAGGGCCGAGAGCATCGTAGGCCCGTCCTCCATCCCAAGGACGTCGGGCACCTTGAACCATTGCGCGCCTTCTTCCCTTGCTGCCTGCTGGTCATCCAGGAACTTGAAACGATAGCGAACGCCGTCCTCATCGGGAGCAGGCGGTGCGAGCAAGTCCAGCCGCAGCGTGCGCATAGGGAATGCGTCGGGGTTCGTCCACCATTTGTTCGGCTGCTTGATGGCCATCGATCCGCGTAGGCCTATGTTCAGCGCTGTTAGCCGCTGCTGACCGTCGAGCACGGCAGTGACGCTTTGTTGTTGAAGCTTGCCCAGCTCAGGGCAGTGTGCCGCGTCTCGCTGATGGTAGTTCAGGACGAAGTCGTAGAACTTGAACTTGCCACTGGTTGCCGCATCAACCCTCCAAAATAAAAAGGTGCCGAACGGATAGCCTTGCATCAAGCTATCGAAAAGACGCTCGATTTGCTCCGGCTTCCAAACAAATTCACGCTGAATTGCAGGCAGGACATAACTCTTGTTCTGAATGCGATTGAGCGCCTCTGCTATTGTTCCCCCCGGCTTGTACAAATTGGTTCTCCTTTGCTTTATTCTCAAAACGATTAAATCGGATCAGCCCGACCAATATGGAATGGAACATAGCGCGGAGCCGGAACGGTCGACAATGCCTATGAGCTAGAATCTCTCCATTTGCTCTTCTCGTCTGCGGCCAAAAGAAAGCCGTCGCGGCGCACCAGTCTCGACAACTCGCCGGGTCCAAAATGAAGAGCAGTGGGAAGCAGGGCACCGTCGAGAGCGAGGCGAGGAGAGCCTGGCGCCGTAAATCGAGCTGATGCCGAGCGTGCAGCGCTCTTCTGAACAATTTGCGAGGTGTGCGGGACCTATCATTGACTCGCGCTAAGAACATCCCACATTTCGGGTACTGCAGCGATATCTGCAGGGTGTCTGGAATATAAGAAGGAAATTAGTATGTCGGACGAATCGCGACGAGAAGCTGGTGAAAGGGCTGTAAAGAAGTGGGCTAAAAGAGGGCATCGTGGATATGTCTTAGGTATTGTCCGGGCGATAAAGGCAGGCAAGAAGTCGAATAACAAAGACGATAAGGTGTTTGGAAAGATTGGCAAAAATGGACAGTATTTGTGGAGTCATCCCCTTTCCACTGGCGTCGCATTTGATAGCGACTTCTGGAATGGAAAGGCGAAGGTCAACATCCGGCGACTCATCAGATCCGGTAAGGTGATATTCGTCGACCTATAGTTATCGATCGCACTATATCTACCTGATTGGAATTGATTTGTCGTTTCCTCTAATGAGTTCCCGGCCCGCGAGACTCTTCTCGCGGGCCTTGTTCTTCGCCTTTGTCTACTTTAGCATTTAATCTCCATACGCCTTCCTGATTGTGAGATCTTCTCCTTTGTGAAGCGCGTCAGCTTGTCGGCCCGATCGAGGATAACCGGCGAGGCCAACAGGCATGCGCATACGAGCAGACCAAACCGAACGCGGCGTGCGTAGTTGTCAGGTTTTTGCCCCACCCGCAGAGAGAATGTATAGGTATGCCTCGCGCTAGGGGGCGGTTCTTTTTTCCACACCGCAGGCAGGCCGGGGCTTCCCGCCGTCAGGAGAGCAGAGAGGCCATGTCGGCGGTGCCGCGGCCGACAACTGGTGACCGCCATCGACAACCCCGCGACAACCCCATCGAGCAGACATGAAAAAAGCGCTCGGGCCGAAGCCGGAGCGCCTGGTCGGGCGTGGAGGGTGGAGCGGCCCGCTAAGACGGAGCGAGCCGCCGGAGCATTCGCTGCGTCTGCGTCGTGGTCCATGAACCGCCACGCGGTGCCGGGACGCTTCGCTCGTTCAAGGCCCAGGCGATGCCGGTCGCGCTGGTGACGCCCCGGGCGCGTATGTCGCTGATGATGTGCTCGACGTCGTGCGCGCGAGCCTGGGCCGCCAGAGAGCGCGCAGCAGCGCTGCGAGACCTACCCACAGCATGATTGCTCAGATTGCTCGGAGTGCCGAGCTGAACGCCCCGTGCCTTCGCCGCGGCCAACGCCGCTTTCGTCCGGGCGCTGATCCGCTCGCCCTCGTCCTCGGCGATCAGCGCGAGAATGCCGACGGTCAGCCTGTTGGCGTTCGGTTGGTCGACGGCAACGAACTCGATACCGGCATCCCGGAGGTTCAGCAGGAACGCCGCGTTGCGTGCGAGCCGATCGAGCCGAGCGATCACGAGCGTTGCGCCGGTCGCCCTGCACGTCGCCAGAGCGTGTTTAAGCTCAGGCCGATCGTTGCGCTTGCCGGACTCGACCTCGACGTGCTCGGCGAGTTGCTGTCGTTCGCCGAGGTATTGGTGAATGGCTGCACGCTGCGCCTCGAGGCCGAGGCCGCTGTCGCCTTGCCGCTTGGTGCTGACCCGGAGATAGGAGACGAACCGCTGCATGGAATTGTCCAGTCACATTTAGTCAAACGAGCGTCTGAGCAAATGTAACAGCTCGCGAGTCGACGGGTGATCATCTAAGTATCTGAAATTACCTTTGATATCTCCGCTTGGAGCGCGGAGCGAGACCGCAGAAGTCGCGGAGCAGGTTCCGAGTCGCGCCTGCGAGAATCCTCGTGTTGAACATCTCCAGCCGAGGAAATTGACATGCCGACCAAGACCGCGCTCAAGGGTTCCGTCACTGTCGCCGCCACCGAGAAGAAGCCTGAGGTGCAGGCCATCTCATTGCATCAGGTTGACCCGGCCGCTGTGACGCTCTCGCAGGACCGCACCAAGAAGCTGCCGTTGCCGAAGGTCTTCTTCATGGAGGCCGACCCGGCGAAGATCGCGAAGGCGAAGGGCCATCAGGTCGACCCGTCACGGCCGGCGAGTTGGTCGCCGGTGATGCCGAACCTCGACCTGCTGGCGAAGAGCGGCAACCCATTCCCGTCGGACGCCAAAGACGAGACCGTCGTCACCCAGGACCGCTACCGGCCGCTGGTCGCTGTCTGCCGGGCCCTCTGGGAGGCTCTGCAGAAGAACAGCGCCGGAGGGCAGTGGATGATGCCGGGCAATCCGAAGGTCATCGCCGAGATCACGAAGGCCGCCAAGATCGATAATCCCGACGCTAAGGGCTGCATCCGGGACACGTTGCGCGACTTGGCCCTGTACGGCCTGGTCGAGAAGGGCGCGATCGGCCCGATGAGGGCATATCGGCTGCGCGCCTGATCACTGCAAGCACGTCCAGAGCCACAGAACGGGGCTGCGCTTGTCGCGGCCCCGTTCGTTTGTCTGCATGATCGGATCAGCTCCTGGGGCGCCGGAGACGCTGAGGATCACCCTTGATAGCGTGAACGATCGCGTCGACGAGATACTTGTCCGTGTCCTGTAGGGCCGGCCGGAGACCGACGTGCTCGGCTATCTCCCTGAGATGGCGCCGGCCGTGACTGCTGGTGCGCGCCTCAAGCCAGGCACGCAGCTCGCCACGAGTTGGCAGCAGCACCGCTGCATCGATCGGAGATAGGAGAGATGGCGTTGTGGAACATGGCAACGGTTCGTCAGGACCGGCCTTCGGCTCGCCATCAGGAAGGTCTTCCACATCATCTTCTTCCCCGAAGGTCCCAAAGAAGGCTTGGCTCCCCGCCTCCCTGACCGCCCGTTCTTCGTCCGGCGTCATTGTCAGGAGCTGAAGTTGGGAATGGTCGGCAGCTGCATCCGGGCGGTACAGCAGCGCGGCGGTGAGTTGGAAAGCCGATCCGAGCGCTCGCATGTAACCCGAGAGGGCGGTGGGACCGTGATTCCCGGCGTTGCGTTCCAGCCCTTTGTAGGCTTCCTGGATCACCAAGAGGGACGCCTTCAGGGTGCCTCTGGCCGCTGCCGTGAGATACTGGTCCCGAATGCCGTCGGGCAGCCAGTCCTCACCGTCGCTTTCCACCTGGGCGGACGCTGACGTTGTTGGTGTGAGAGGCTGGGGAGCCGAAGTCTCGGCCGCTGTTGCCTTGGAGGGCTGTTGCATTGCGAGCTGGGCCGCTTCGCTCAGATCAGGTGGCACTTTGACCTTGGTCCATCCCCTGCTCAGGAACGCTTGGCGGACGGCCTGGCGGGAGACGCCCAGTTCATCCGCAATGTCTTGATAGGACAGGTTGCCGTCCGCCCAGGCCCGATGATGTCGGTCGGAGAGGTCCTTTAGCCTCCCCACCCGAGCCGATCCCAGCCCGCGATCCTCGCCCGATCCCGATCCTTGTGCGACAGTTCCCGGACCCCGACCGCGAGCCGATCCCAGCCCTCGACCCCCGAGCCGATCCCGGCCCTGCGCCTGGGCCGATCCCGGCCCTTCCAGATCGTCGTGCCAGGTCGGTGCCGGCCGATCACCAGCGGACGTTCCCAACCCCTTTACTCCTTTGCGCCGGCGGCCAGGGCAGCTTGGATCCGTTCCGTGCCACGGCGCCGATCAACCTCGGCCCGGGCCTGAAGCGCAGCGACGTCATCGAGAATCCGCTGGCGTTCGGCGGCGCGAGCGGCTGCGCGCTCCCGTTCGCCATTTAGTTTCAGCAGCTCACGGATTTCATCGGAGGTCACATTGTCCGAGTCCGCTAGCACGAGGCGGTAGAGCTGATTGAAACGATCGTCGCTCATGCCGCAGTCCTCCGGCGAACAGCGATGAGCCGGGACAGGGCATCGAATTCTCCCTGAACCTCGACCAGCGCTTCGCCAAGCATGGCCAACGCTTCAACAGGATCGCGCTTGAAGGCTGCGGCGATGCCGTCCACATCCAGATCATCGAGCACCGCCAGTCCCTCGCCGACAGGCATGTCGTTCTCGTCGAGCAGGCCGATCATGTCGATGAACGCAAGTCGGATCGAACTGCGCAGAGCTCCGACAAGTTCCCACGACCTCGTCGCCGGAAGCCAGCGCACCCATGCCGACGCCAGTTCAGGCAGCGCTTCGACAAGACCAACTCGGGGAAAATCCTTCGCGATGGACCAGCCGGTCGACCGAGACATGTTCATCGCCTGGGCGATGACTTCGACAGGCGTTGTCGGCATGGCGGCCACCGTCACCGCGAAGGAGAGGCGCCGAGGATAGCTTACTTCGGTCCAGCGCTTGCGAGGGGTGACGGTCATCGCGCGGCCCCCACAATCTCGACGATCTGCGTCAATCGAACCTGCACGGCCTGAAGATCCTTCTGGGCCTGGGCGAGATCGTCTGCCAAGCGGGTGACGATCGCGCGGGCGCGAATCTCCTGCCCCTCTTCTGCGAGCCGCCTCAACGTCTGTGGACTCGTGGCCTCGGCGGCAAGGCGATCAATCTCAATTCGAAGCGCCCGGAGTCCATCGCGATGCTGCTCGAATACCTCCTCCAACTTGTTGAGGTCTATCACGGCTGCATCAATGGGCGCGCGATCGAACAGAAAATCGGTCCTCGGATCATCGAGCGCCTTAACTAGCCGGAGGACTTGGCTAAAGGTGCGCTTCTGGCTCAAGCGGATGGCATCGTCGACATCTGCGCCAAGGCCGCGCAAGGAATCGGCGTCACCGCGGTCAGTCGCGGCGCGTCCATCTTTCTTCACGATGGCGGTCAACCGCTTCAGCTCTGCCTGGGCCTTCCGGGTCACTTCCGACTGATCATCGATCGCACGACGGACCACATTCAAGAAATGGTCACGAGCGATCTCCGGATCGATCAGCGTTGCTGAAATCGTCATTCGAAAGCGATCGCCAACGATCGTTGGCACACCGGAAACACTAACGCCGTCGATTACGTGCGTTCCTGCCGCTTGATTATACCCATCACCGATTGCGGCGAGGGTTTTGCTCATAACGTGTTGCTTCATAAGAACCATCTGCGTGACTTGTACTTTAAATAACTTACCCTCTAGTGGATTCGCGGTCAAATTGGGCTCAGATGGTGGATTGCAGAGGCGTCGCGATCGTGCTCTGTACGAACTCGATGCGTCGCGACACGGGGGGAACGGGTGGAAAAGATTGCAGCGATCTACTGCCGGGTTAGCACCCTGACGCAGGCTGGCGACGATCGGATCAGCTTGCATGAACAGAAGGCAGAGTGCCTGCGCCAGGCCAAGGCCGAAGGCTACGCAGTGCCGGCTGAGCTTGTTTTTGAGGATGCGGGTGTTTCCGGCACGAAGGACGAGGACGAGCGCCCTGCGTTCGGAGCGATGCTTACGGCCGCGCGGAAAGGGCGATTCAGCCGGGTGTACATCCTGCGCCTTGATCGGCTTGGACGAGATCAAGCGATCACTGCCGGAGCGCTGAAGGAGCTAGCTCGCTTCAAGGTTGAATGTCGCAGCATCTCGGAGCCCGACCTCTCCCACCCGCTGTTGCGATCGGTGCTCACTGGCGTTGCCGAATATGAGCACGGGCTGATCCTCACGCGCACTCGCAGAGCGAAGGAGGCGAAGCGCGCCGAGGGGAAGTTCATCTCGGGTCAGCTTCCCTATGGGCATCGTCGGGGGAAGGGCCAGACGTTGGAACTCGATCCCGAAGAGGTGGTCGTGCTGCGTCGGATCTATGCCGAGGCGATCCATGGGCATGGGCGGATTTTTATCGCCCGGATGCTCAACGCCGAGAACATCATCCCGCCGTTGGTTTCGATCAGGGTTCCGGGGAAGGAGCGCATTCTTCGGCTGCGGTCGAACGAGATCGGCGGATGGCACGGCCTTGATGAGTTTCTTCGCGAGCATGGCGCGGCTGTCGTGCGGGCGCCGAAGTGGTCAGAAGGGACCGTGACGAAGCTGCTGTCAAAGACAGTCAACTTCGGGGAGGTCAACGGCCGGCCAGTGGTTGTCAATCCGTCGCCCGCGATCTCTCGCCAGACATGGGAGAGGGCGATAGCAGCCTCAAAGGGGCGCGTTTCGAGGAAGGACGACAAGCCGGGGCTCAAGCCCAGGAAGCCGGCACTTCTGATCGGGCTGCTTCGGTGCGACTGCTGCAGACATACCTATACGCAGCACATCGGCGGGCGGAGCAGGTCGGTTCGATCCTACGTCTGTCTCGGCAAGCGGCGGGGCAAGGGCGAGTGCGACAATCCAAACCTCTCGCTCGAGGCTGCAAACGCGTACGTGATTGCGTGCGTTGTGCCGTACTTGACCAGACGGCTCGCCAGGGACTCGTTTAGAGCATTCCTAATGGCCGCGGGCGGCCGAAAGATCGACGACATGCAGAGTGCGCTAGCGGCCGCCCAGCGCGCTCTAAGCGAGCTGGAGAGCGAACGCAAAGCGCTGTCGGGGACGATCGTCGACATGAGGCGTCTCGGGCTGGGCGAAGATGACCTTGAGGACTTCGCTGTCCGGATCATGGAGATTACGCCGCAGATCAGCAGCCGGCGACGGGAGGTTGAGGGCCTGATGGATGATCTGTCGCGCTCTCGCGCTGATCTGGCGGCCGATGGGGATGAGGCAGACGATGCCGCCGAGCATGCTGTCGACGCCCTGTGGCTCGTTGAGGGCGAAGATGGCGACCTTACCAACCCGGTGCCGCCCCGCGAGATCCTGCGCGCGGTCGTCAAGGAGGTGCTGGTGCTCAAGGACAAGACCTTGAAGATCGAGCTGGACGAGAGCGACGACGCCCTGATGCGAGTCGTCCGGTTGCTGTCGGCTGCTTCCCTGGATGCGGTCCGTAAGATCGATGCGGCGGCAGCACTGCGCAAGCCGGTGAACATTGAGGGGCTGGAGGACGAGTTGGCCCCGATGCTTAGGTGAGTTGTCATAGCGCATAGAGCTTCATGAAGGTGTAGGAGGCGCCCCACAGGGTGGCCAGCAGCGCCAGCAGCAGGTAGTCGCTCAGCGGCGGGCTGGCGCGGTCGGTGGCGGACATGAGGGCCTCCTTCGGTCTTGGTGGCCCGACCATGCCCTGCGCGCGGGCGACTGTCGCGCGCGGACGCTGCGGCTTCCATCGAAGTGTCGCGGGCGGGGCGGCTACGGTCGTAACCCATCAGCCGGGCGCCGACATCATCGTGCAATCGCGAGCGCCCAGCTTTCCACCGTCGCAATGCCTCCTTTGAGGATGATGAGATGGCGGATCAGGATATCTGGGCGGCCTTGGCCGCCGGGACCGGCGCGTCCGGGCTTCACGGCCTCATGGCCGCGAAGGCGGCGGAGACGCCGGACGCCTTTGCCTTCCGGTTCGGCGACGACGTCTGGACGCGGGGTCGCTTCGCGGCCGAGGTCGAGCGCGTCGCCCGGCGCCTGCTGGGGCTGGGCCTGCGCCCTGGCGACCGGCTGGCCTTCCATCTGAAGAACGGGCCGGAGCTGGCGATCGGCTATTTCGCCTGCTTCGCCACCGGCATCATCGCGGTGCCGCTGAAGCCGGAATGGAAGACAGCGGAGCTGGCGGCCCTGCTGCGCCGGCTGACGCCGGCCTTCTACATCGGCCACCGAGATCTCCATGAGAGGATCGCCCGCCTCGACGAGTCGATCCTGCGGGTCGAGCGGCGGCTGGTGGTCGATTCTCCCGGGGATTTCCAGGCCTGGTCGCGCGACGGCGCCGGCGGCCCGGCCTTGCCGGCCACGGTGGATCTCGACGCGCCGGCGGTCCTGCTCGGCACCTCCGGCACCACGGCGGAGCCGAAATTCGTCACCCATTCCCAGGCCACGCTGGCCCACGCCATGCAGATGACGGCGGCCATCGTCCCGGACGGCGAGGTGACGCTGGCGATCGCCAATCCGATGACGCACATGTCCGGCTTCTTCACCACGGTCCGCTGCCTCACCCTCGGCGCGGGCTTCGTGCTGATCGAGCGCTACGACCCCGAGCTGATCCTCGATGTGGTCGAGCGCCATCGCTGCACCTTCGTGCTCGGCATGGCCTACATGTTCGGCGAGCTGATCGAGGCGCAGAAGCGGCGGCCGCGCGACGTCAGCTCGGCCAAGGTGTTCATCTCGACCGGCGATGTCGTGTCGATCGAGCTGCAGCAGCGCTTCAGGGCCGCCTTCGGCATCCGCCTGCTGTCGGTGTGGGGCGCGACGGAGGTGGTGGGGGCGGTGACGGCGGGCCCGGTCGACGGCCCGGTCAGCACCCCGCTGCCCGGCCTCGAGTTCCGCCTGGCCGACGATGACGGCGAGCCGGTGGTGCCGGGACAGGTCGGCGAGCTGCTGCTGCGCGGCCCGAACATCGCCATCGGCTACTGGACCGGGCCGGGGCAGGTCGAGAGCGGCCGGCGGAACGGCTGGTTCCATACCGGCGACCTGATGCGCCGGGACGCGGACGGCAACCTGTGGTTCGTCTCGCGCAAGAAGGAGATGATCATCCGTGGCGGGGTGAACGTCTCGCCGGTGGAGGTCGAGCTGGTGCTGATGTCGCATCCGGCGGTGCGCGACGCCGCGGTGATCGGCATCCCCGATGCCGTGCTGGGCCAGCGCGTCCGGGCGCTGGTGCAGCTGGCGGACGGCCATGGCAACGACAATTTCCCCGGCATCATCGACCATGTCAGCGAGCGGCTGGCCGACTACAAGGTCCCCGAGACGCTGCAGGCGGTGGAGTCGATCCCGCGCAACACGCTGGGGAAGGTCGATCGCCGCGCGGCCTCGGCGCTGGGCCGGGCCTGATCGCCCGGCCCGGCCGGACCCTCAATCGTCCAGCAGCGCCGCCAGCTTCATGCCGACGGTCAGGGACCCGTTGGCTTTGATCTTGCCGGTCATGTAGGCCATGGTCGGGCTCAGACTGCCGTCGACCATGCGCCGCAGCGTCTCCGACTTCATGGTCAGGGTGACGTCGGCCGGGGCGTCGCCGATGGTCACGGCCGGGGCCGGGCCGGTGCCGTCCAGCACGATGAACCCGTCGGCGCCGAGGTCGAACTTGACGCGGGCGTCGAGCGCGGGGCCACCGGCGGCGCGGCCGCGCACGGCTTCGGCGAGGGCGTCGAGCGACATGGGCAAAGGTCCTTTCTGTCCCCAGGGAATGCAGGTCAGGCGGCGGCGCGCTCGGCCCGGGCGATGAAGCCGCCGCCGAGCATCCGGTCGCCGTCATAAAGCACGGCGGCCTGGCCCGGCGCCACCCCGTGCTGCGGCGCATGCAGCTCCAGCACCGCGGTGTCCGGGCCGGTCAGCATGACCGTCGCCGGCACCGCCGCCTGGGCCGACCGCAGCTTGGCCTCGACCAGCCGGCCTTCGGGCCCCGGCGGCGCGTCCAGCCAGTTCAGCTCCTGCAGCGCCACGCTGTGGCGGGCCAGCGCCGCGCGCGGGCCGACGATGACGCGCTTGGCCTCGGGGTCGAGCCGGACGACGTAGAGCGGCTCGTCGTCGCTGCGGCGGCCGCCGATGCCCAGGCCCTTCCGCTGGCCGATGGTGTAGTGGACGATGCCGGGGTGGCGGCCCAGCACGGTGCCGTCGAGATGCACGATCTCGCCGGGGCCGACTGCGCCGGGGCGCAGCCGCGCCACCACCTCGCCGTAGCGGCCCTCGGGCACGAAGCAGATGTCCTGGCTGTCCGGCTTGTCGGCCACCACCAGCCCCAGCCGCGCCGCCTCGGCCCGGGTCGCGGCCTTGGGGTTGCCGCCCAGCGGGAAGCGCAGGAAGCCCAGCTGCTCCGCCGTGGTCGCGAACAGGAAATAGCTCTGGTCCTTGGCCGCGTCGACGGCGCGGTGCAGCTCCGGCCCGGCCGGCCCTTCGACCCGGCGGACATAGTGGCCGGTGGCCAGGCAGTCGGCGCCAAGGTCGCGGGCGGTGTCCATCAGGTCGCGAAACTTCACCCGCTGGTTGCAGCGGATGCAGGGGATCGGGGTCTCGCCGCGCAGGTAGCTGTCGGCGAAATCGTCCATCACCGCCTGGCCGAAGCGGCTCTCGTAGTCCAGCACGTAATGCGGGAAGCCGATGCGCTCGGCCACGGTGCGCGCGTCGTAGATGTCGGCCCCGGCGCAGCAGGCGCCCTTGCGCTGGATGGCGATGCCGTGGTCGTAGAGCTGCAGCGTGATGCCCACGACGTCGTAACCCTGCTCGGCGAGCTGGGCCGCGACGACGGAGCTGTCCACGCCGCCGGACATGGCGACCACGACGCGGGTCGCGGCCGGGGGCTTATCGAAACCGAGTGAGTTCATGGCGGGGTGAATATAGGGATCGCCGCCGGTTTCGGAAACCTGCCCGTTCGGGGGCCGGGTATTCGGGGGAGGGGGCGGGGAGGGGGAGGGACGAGATTGAACGAGAGTCCTCCCCCTCCCCCTGCGGGAGGGGGCAGGGGGAGGGGGTTCTCCCGGCCAGAACCGGCCGGAGCCCGCCGCCGATTGCCGGGTGCCAAAGCGCCATCGGCGCGCGGACGCGCGCAGACCCCTCCCCCTACCCCCTCCCGCAAGGGGAGGGGGGTGAGGAAGGTGCTGCCGGTCGAGCGGATGGACGGCGAATGGACGAAATGAGCGCAACCATCCTGTCGGCTCAACTGCTGTCCGGCTGCGGCGGTTTCCGGCCGGGCGGAGCGGGCTTGCCGGGTTCGGGCGCTTCGGGGGCCGGGTCGGGCGGTTGCTCCGCGCCGCGATCGTCCTGCTTCAGCAGCCGGTAGGACTCCCAGTCGGCGCCGGAATACCCCGGGTCCAGCCAGGCCGGGTCGGGGTGGATGCCCATGTCGCGGCACAGGTGGAAGACGATCTCCTCCAGCGGGTGCTCGGCCAGGGCCAGGCAGGTATCGATCTCGGGGTCGTCGACCAGCCGTTCCCACAGCCCGGCCACCGAGGCCTTGGCCTGCTCGGTGTCCGGCCCGCGGTCGTCGGCGAGCGAGCAGACGACGGCGCGGGCCACCTGGTGGCGGCGCTTGGTCTTGTCCTCGGCCCGGGCGCGGCCGGCGGCGGCGGCCTTGTCGGCGGCCTCGCGGCGCTGGCGGGCGAGCTGGGCCTGCAGCGCCACCGCGCGGCGCACGCCGCGGGCGGCGCGGTCGAAGGCGAGCCCGAATTCCTTGGCCTTGGCGGCGTCGTCGGCCCTGGCGGCGGCCAGCAGGGCCTGGTGCATGATCTCGGCCTGCTCCATCGCCATCTCGGCCAGCCGGTCGAGTTTTTGGGCACCCCGCTCCGCCCGATCCCGGTCGGGATCGGCTGGGGCGGCGTCGGCGCCTGTGGTGACGGAGTTCGGCTCGTCCATGGAACATATCATGAACAAGACGATTCGTTATCGCAATGAACAAATTGTTTATGCGCTGGCGCTCAACCCCCAATCGTCATTGCGAGCGCAGCGAAGCAATCCATCGAGCAGCCCAAGCGGCGCCATGGATTGCTTCGTCGGCTTCGCCTCCTCGCAATGACGAAGAGGGGCGCGGGCCGCCCCTACCGCCCTCCGGTCACGGGCACTGCATCAGATAGGCCTCGCCCGTCACCCGCAGCATCGGGTGCGGCACGATGGTGCAGGAATCGACGATGCGGAAGCCGTGGCGTTCGTAGAAGCGCCGGGCGCCGGTGTTCGAGGCGTAGTCGATCAGGCTGAGGCCGGCGAGGCCGAGATCCGCGGCGCGCTGCCGGGCCGCGTCCAAGAGCCGGGTGCCCAGCCCCTGGTTCCGCCAGCCCTCGTACAGCGCCAGGCTGGAGATGTAGAGCGTGCCCGGGATCTCCAGCCTTGCATAGGGCGCCAGCACCGGGTCGGTGGGCGGGGAGGGGTCGGGGTCCGCCACCATGGGATAGCTGTGCAGCATGCCGGCGACCTGCCCGTCCGCCGTCGCCATCACGCAGTTCTGGTAGGAGAAGTCGGTGTTCTCCCTGGAATAGCGGCCGGTGCCGACCTCCAGCAGGTCCTGGCCGGGCGCCGCCAGCTTGCTCCAGATGTAATCCGCCGCCCCCTCCGAGGAGATCCGGAACAGGGCGGCGATATCCCTGGCATCCGCGCGCGTGGCGGGGCGCAGTTCGAACGGCATGGTCGACTCCGATACGCTTGTGTCACCGGCCGCCCCCACACCCCTTTCGTCATTGCGAGCGCAGCGAAGCAATCCATCGGGCAGCCCGAACCGGCGCCATGGATTGCTTCGTCGGCTGCGCCTCCTCGCAATGACGGAGAGGGGGGCGGGCCTCCCGGCGGAAGCCGGCCTCAGGCGAGCTTGATGGCGAAATGCTTCTGCACGGCCTCTTCGATCCGCCACACGCCGGTGAAGCCGGGCTCGACCGCGAAGGCGTCGCCGGGGCCGACCTGCACCGGGGTGCCGCCATCGGGGGTGATGGTGATGCGGCCGCGGATGATGTGGACGAACTCGTAGCGGGCGTAGGTGGCGTGCCAGCTGCCCGGCGTCGCCTCCCAGGTGCCGGAGATCATCGACCCGTCGGCCGATTTGTGCTGCACCCAGGTCTTCATCGTCGGCTTGCCCTCGACCACGCGCCAGCCTTCGAGGTCGGTGGTGATGGGCTCGCCGCCGGGGGCCCCCAGCTTCACGATCGTCTCGGTCGCCATGACTGTCTCCGCATCTGGGTCGGCCGGCGCCGGATGCGCCGCTCATGCCCGGCCGCGACTGTGCCGAGGACCGTGAGGAAAGGCCACCCCCGGCGCGACCATGACTGGCGCGGGATCGTCATTGCTCTGTTGTCGGGGAGAGCCGCCGTCAGCCCTTGGGCGCCGGCATCACCGGCACCAGCCCGTGGCGCAGCATGACCTCCTTCATCCGTGCCGGGTCCGGCGCGCCGCTGTCGATCAGGGCGGCCATCTCGCGGAAATAGCCGGGGYCGAGCACGCCGGGGGTGAGCACCGAGAGGCAGGTGGCCCGCGCCGGGCTGTCGTTGCGGAAGGCATGGACGATGCCGCGCGGGATGAACAGCGATTGCCCGGGCCCGACCGCGACGTCGCGGCCGTCGACCTGGAAGGTCAGCGTGCCCTCCAGCCCGTAGACGGCCTCGTCCCAGCTCTCATGGTAATGCGGCACCGGCATGCGGGCGTTCGGCTGCACAATCATCCGGAACATGTCCAGGCTGCCGCCGGTGTCGTCCTTGCTGTGCAGGAACTCCAGCACCAGCCCGCCCATCCCGATCGTCTCGGCCATCTCGGTCACCTCCCCTGGGCCGCGGTTGCCTCCGCGTGTCCGGCCAGGGTGCGCGCTCCCGCCGGCGCCGGCAATGGGTGGGGCAGAGCTGTTGCCGGCCTATCGCGTGGCCTCTTCCGCAAGCGAGAGCTTTTCAGAATAGACCGAGCCCGCTTTTTTCTTGTCCCCCCTCCCCTTGCGGGAGGGGGCTAGGGGGAGGGGTCTGCGCGCGCCCGCGCGCGAATGCGTAAAGGACAGGCTTCGCCGTCGGAGCCAAATTGCCAGAGTTCGGGCCGGTTCTGGGCATCGAGAACCCCCTCCCCCTACCCCCTCCCGCAAGGGGAGGGGGACTCTTTTTTTGACTGCGGCCGATATCGTTGCGAGCCTCCAACAAGCCGCCGGCTTGGCCGTCGCCCCGCCGCGGCGGTATCATGGGCCCCAGGCAGCCGGAGGACATTGTGATGGCCGAGGCGACGGAGGCGGGCGCGCCCAAGGCCTGCGCCATCGGGTTCAACCACATCGCGCTCGAGGTCGGCGACATCGACGCGGCGCTGGAATTCTACGGCCGGCTGTTCGACTTCACCCTGCGCGGCCGGTCGAAGACCGCCGCCTTCATCGATCTCGGCGACCAGTTCCTGGCGCTGCAGCAGGGCCGCCGCCAGGGGCCGGACGACGGCCGGCATTTCGGGCTGGTGGTCGACGACAAGGCGGCGGTGCGCGCGGCGCTGGAGGCGGCTGGGGTGGCGGTGCTGCCCGGCCGGTTCCTGGATTTCCTCGACCCCTGGGGCAACCGCATCGAGATCGTCGGCTACGACGCCATCCAGTTCACCAAGGCGCCCGACGTGCTGCGCGGCATGGGGCTGTTGCACCTGGAAAAGACCGACCAGGCGATCAGGGAATTGACGGAGAAGGGGATGGGGCCAGGGTGAGTATTGCCCGTGATGGCAATGTGCCGTTAGCGCTCCATTTCTGTAAAACCAAAACAATAAGAGATGAGAATGAACGAAGATTCCGAAAGATTCAATAAAGGAATCGTTGATACCATCGCGAGAAGAGCGGGAAATATATGCTCGAATCCGGATTGCGGTGCCCTGACAAGTGGACCAGCTGAAGATGAAAAGCGCGCTATCAATGTCGGTGAGGCTGCCCATATTTATGGTGCTCGTCAAGGGTCTGCCCGATTTAATTCATTGATGTCTGATTCTGAGCGTTCCGATATCACAAACGCGATTTGGCTATGCCGTAATTGCCATAAGATCGTTGACGCCGATTCTCAACAATTTCCAGTTTCCTTGCTATTCGAATGGCGGCGAGCGCACGAATATTCTGTCATGGAGAATCTAGGAAAATCAGGGGCTTTATTGAGATTGAAAGTGTTGGAAAGAAAGTTGGAGGAATTTCCAAATCTAAGTTCTCTTGGTCGTCAAATTATCATCGATAAACCAGATATTTGGGAATACAAGTTGTCAGCCGAACTAATGAGATCAATGTTGGAGCCCATAGTGGCCCGCTGGGGGTTTCTGCAAAGAGGAGCATATTTTATTTCGGGACGGATTTTTGTCAGAGAGGATTATATGAGATGGCATGTTGCTCATATCTATGAGTTAGGTGCACAGATTGGCGCTATCTCTCAAATAATAAACGGAGAAATTCAGACATCTTGGGGGACAACTGGTAAATCTGGTTCTGAAGTTGCGATATATCGCGCTTGCTCTCTTCTAAAAGATGTCTGTCAGCGGCTTTTGGAGTGGGAAGAGGCAATCAGGTTTTGCAGTGTTCCCGAGGAATTTAAGGAGGTGCGGGATTTACTAATAGGTGTCGGAGGGAAAGTGATAAATAAAATTTATGAAATCCCTTTATGGCTAAAAGAAATTATTTCGGATGAAAAATCCTCTAGTATGCACCACTTCGTGTTAGATATCGATTTTCCAGAGCAATTAAATGAAGAAATGCAGGGTGCTCTTGATAGGATGGTAGAGAAATTTCAGTAAATTGAGTATCTAAATTTAAATATTGCTATTGCGAATAAATATAAGGAACTATTGATCTATATTTAGTGTGGCTTTCCGGATCGGGTGAGAGATGTTTGATTTGGCTGCGGACCTAGTTTCACGGAAGTTAGTGAGACTGTCGGCTTTTTCATTCTACCCCCACCCACCGCCTCTCCGCCGCCGACTTGCCGATCGCCTCGCTCACCCGCTCCAGCGCCGCGGCCGCCGCGAAATCCGGGTAGGCGGCCGGGCCGCCGGCGATCGCGTCCAAGAGCTGCGCCACCTCGATCACCTTGAGGTCGTTGAAGCCCAGGCCGTGGCCGGCCGCCGGGCTGAAGGCGCCGTAATGCGGGTGGGCCGGGCCGGTCAGCACCGTGCGGAAGCCGTTGCGGTCGCCCGGGGCCAGCGCGCGGTCGTAGAGCTGCAGCTCGTTCATCCGCTCCTGGTCGAACAGGATGGCGCCCTCGGTGCCGAACACCTCGAAGGCCAGGTGGTTCTTGCGGCCCCAGGCGACGCGGCTGGTCGCCACCGTGCCCATGGTGCCGTCGGCGAAGCGCAGCAGCGCGTGGGTTTGGTCCTCGTTCTCCACCATCGCCGTGCCCGCCGTGACCGCGGCAGCGCCGTCGCGGCGCTCGCGGCCTTCGCCGGCGGCGGGCAGCGGGCGTTCGGCGATCACCGTCTTCTGGTCGGCCGAGACCTCGGCCACCGGGCCGACCAGGTGCAGCGCCACGCTGAGGATGTGCGAGCCGATGTCGCCCAGCGCGCCGCTGCCCGCCTGGTCGCGCCGGCAGCGCCAGGACATCGGCACGGCGGGGTCGGCCATGTAGTCCTCGTCGCTGACCCCACGGAAATAGGTGACGCGGCCGATGGCGCCGTCGCGGATCAGCTGCGCCGCGAAGGCCACGGCCGGGCTGCGCAGGTAGTTGTAGCCGACCATCGTGACGGGCTTCGCCCGCACGGAGGTATGGACGCCCGCCTGGGCGGCGGCCGCGGCCATCTCGGCGGCGTCGGCGGCGTTCAGGGCCAGCGGCTTCTCGCAATAGACATGCTTGCCGGCCTTCAGCGCCGCCAGCGCCATCGGCTTGTGCAGCAGGTTGGGCGAGGTGATGGCGATCAGGTCGACCCTGGGGTCGGCGAGCAGGTCCTGCCAGTCGCCGGTGGCGCGGGCGAAGCCGAAGCGGTCGGCGGCGCGCCGGGCGGCGCCGGCGTCGATGTCGGCCACCGCCTCCAGCCGCGCGCCCAGCCGGGTGCGGAACACGGCGGGCGCGGCGCGGAAGGCCAGCGCGTGGCATTCGCCCATGAAGCCGGTGCCGATCAGCCCGACGCCGATGCTGGTGGTCATGTCTCGAACCTCAGGCCGACGATGAAATCATAGTCCCCCCTCCCCCTGCGGGAGGGGGTAGGGGGAGGGGGTTGTCGATGCGGGGAGCAGGGGCGGCATCCCTCTGGCGGCGCCGCCCCCTCCCCCTAGCCCCCTCCCGCGAGGGGGAGGGGGGACTCAGGAATTGAGGGTCGGGGGACTCAACAGGGCTAAGCCGCCGCGTCGCTGCGGTCGAATTCGGCCAGTTCGGCGGTCAGGCTCGCCAGCTCCTGGCCGCCGGCCATCATCTCCAGCACCTGCTCGCGGGTGACCTCGCTCTTGGGGAAGGTGCCCAGCGACTTGCCGCGGTTCAGCAGGGTGAAGGTGTCGGCCACGGGGTAGGCGTGGTGGACGTTGTGGGTGATGAAGATCACCCCCAGGCCCCGCGCCCGCGCCTGCACGATGTAGCGCAGCACGCCCGAGGCCTGCTTGACGCCGAGCGCCGAGGTCGGCTCGTCCAGGATCAGCACCTTGGCGCCGAAATGCACCGCGCGGGCGATGGCGACGCATTGCCGCTCACCGCCCGACAGGGTGCCCACGGCCTGGCCGGGGTCGCGCACGTCGATGCCGATCTGCTTCATGGCGTCCAGCGCCACCGCATTGGCCTTGTGCATGTCCATGCGCCGGGCCGGGCCCCAGCCCACCGTCGGCTCGCGGCCCATGAAGAAGTTCCGGGTCACGCTCATCAGCGGCACCATCGCGAGGTCCTGGTAGACCGTGGCGATGCCGTGGTCGAGCGCGTCGCGCGGCGAGCGGAACTTGACCTCGCGGCCCTCGACCAGCACCTGGCCCGAACTGGGCTGGTGCACCCCGGCCAGGGTCTTGATCAGGGTCGATTTGCCGGCGCCGTTGTCGCCCAGCAGGGCCAGCACCTCGCCGGCGCGGACCGACATGGCGATGTCCTTCAGCGCCACCACCGAGCCGAAGAATTTGGAGACGGAGCGCAGTTCGATCAGAGGGGTGCTTGCGCGGTCGATCACGAGCGGCCTCCCGTCGCCTTGCGGCGGATGTAGTTGTTGACGATCACGGCCAGGAGAAGCATGGCGCCGAGGAACACCTTGAACCAGTCGGTGTTCACGCCGGAATAGAAGATGCCCATCTGCACCACGCCGAAGATCAGCGCGCCGAAGGCGGCGCCGATCACCGAGCCGTAGCCGCCGGTCAGCAGGGTGCCGCCGATCACCGCGGCGATGATGGCCTCGAACTCCTTCAGCAGGCCGCGGTCGGCGGCGGCGGAGCCGAACTCCATCACCTGGCAGGCGGCGAAGACGGTGGCGCAGAAGGCGGTGCCCATGAACAGCAGGATCTTCACCCGGGCGACCGGCACGCCCATGTTGCGGGCGGCCACCGGGTCGCCGCCGACCGCGAAGATCCAGTTGCCGAAGCGGGTGCGCAGCAGGATCCAGGCGCCGAACAGGGTCAGCACCGCCCACCACACCACCAGGACGGGCAGGCCGGGGACCAGAGGGCTGCCGTCCGGGAAGGTCTCGATCAGCCCCTGGCTGCCCATCCAGCGGAACAGCCCGTCCAGCACGGTGCCGCTGAACAGGGGCGCCAGCCAGTCGGCCGCCGCCGGCTCCTTGACGCCGCCGACGATGGTGCGGTTGGTGAACAGGATCGACAGCGCGATGGTCATGCCGCGCAGGATGAACAGGAAGGCCAGGCTGACGATGAAGCTGGGCAGGCCGGTGCGCACCACCAGCCAGCCGTTGAAGGCGCCGATCGCCAGGGCGCCGGCGAAGGCGAAGACCAGCGACAGCCAGACCGGCCAGCCGAAGAACACGGTCGGGATGGCGATCATCATGCCGGCGAAGCCGATCATCGAGCCGATCGACAGGTCGAACTCGCCGGCGATCATCAGCAGGCTGGCGCCGACCGCGAGGATGCCGAGCTGGGCCGAGACCACCAGCCAGTTCGAGATGCCGTCGGCGCTGAACATGCCGGAGCTGCCGGCGGTGATGCCGAAGAACACGAACACCAGCACGGTGCCGGCCATGGCGCCGAGCTCGGGGCGGGACAGCAGGCGCGACAGCAGCGACACCGAGCGCACCCGCTCGTCGCCGGCGGGGACGGGGGCCCGGCCTTGCGGCATCCTGGCGTCAGTCTGGATCGAGGTCATGGCGTCTTCCGGGCTGTGGAAGAGGAGAGGGGTGGGGGCAGGGCCGCCTCAGATCAGTCCCCCCTCCCCGGGGGGTAGGGGGAGGGGGTTGTCGATGCGGGGTACCGCTCCCGCCGAGATTGCTCGACCGGCGCGACCCCCTCCCCCTGCCCCCTCCCGCGAGGGGAGGGGGAGGTCTTTAGAAAACGCCGGTTCGCTTACCGGTATTCGCCGGCCAGCTTCTCGACCAGGGCCAGGTTGTCCTTGGTGATGAAGCCGGGGCCGGAGTTGATGTTGTTGCTGGGGATCACGCCGTAGCGGACGTAGTTGGTCAGCAGCACCACCGGCAGGTAGCCCTGCAGGTAGGGCTGCTGGTCGATGGCGAAGGTCACCGTGCCGTCCTTGATGCCGGCGGCGATCGCCGGGCTCAGGTCGAAGGTGGCGAAGAACATCTTGCCGGCCTGCTTGTTGGCCTGCAGCACGGCGATGGTCGGCTCGGCCGAATTCGGCCCGAGGGTCAGGATGCCGTTGGTGTCGGGGTGGGCGCGCAGGAAGGCCGAGACCTTGGTCTGGACCTCGCTCGGGTCCATGCCCGAATCGACCATCTGGTCGCCCAGCTTGACGCCCAGCGCGTCGGCGAAGCCCTGGCAGCGCTCCACCGAGGCCGGGTTGGTGATGTAGTGGTTGACGCACAGGAACTTGGTCACCCCGGCGGCCTTGGCCTTCTCGCCGGCGCCCTTGCCGGCGTCGTATTCCGGCTGGCCGATATGCATCAGGGCGCCCAATGCCTTGCTCTGCTCCGCCGTGCCGGAATTGATGGTGATGACCGGGATGCCCTTCTTCACCGCATCGGTGATCGGGCCCTTCAGCACGTCGAAATCGGCGATGGTGATGATGATGCCGTCGGGCTTCGACGCGGTGGCCTGCTGCACGATGCGGGCCATGTCGGCGAGGTCGCCGGTCGACGGGTTCTGATAGTCGACGGTGGTGCCGGTCTGCTTGCCGGCGTCGCGGATCGCCGTCTTGATGGTGTTCCACCAGCTGTCGGAATCGGGCGCGTGGCTGATCAGCACGAAGCGCTCATTGGCCGCCTGCGCCGCGGGTGCGGCAAGGCCCAGCACCATGGCGGCGCCCATTGCGGCACCGCAGAGCAATTTATGAAGCACGTTCTTGTCCTCCCTAGGATGCGTCGCCCGATTCTCGAGGCCGGGATGCGGCATGCGCCGGGCCTGGCACCGGTGTCGGTTGATCGCCGGAATTGAACAGGATTTTTAGAACGAAGGCAATTCAGAATTTCTGTTCTATTTTCGATCCGGCCGTTTCAACCCGCCGGAACGCCAGATCATGCCGCCATCGCCGCACGCGCCGCAACAAAGCACCCCGCTGCTGTGCTAGACCGGAGGCCTTCGGAAGCTCAACGCAGGCCGCGCCGATGCTCTCGCTGATCCTCGCCACTGTGTTCTGGGTGGTTCTGCATCTCGGGGCCGCCGGCCCGCTGCGCCCGGCGCTGGTGGCGCGGCTGGGCGACCGCGGCTATCGCGGCTTGTTCGCCGGGCTCAGCGCTGTCGGCCTGATCTGGCTGGTCCTGGCCTATCGCGGCGCGCCCTATGTCGCGCTGTGGCCGCCGGCACCCTTCGCCGTGGCGGCGGTGCTGGTCTTTCTCGGCTTCCTGCTGCTGGCCTACAGTCTCGGGCCCACCAACCCGACCCAGGTCGCGTCCGAGCGGCTGGGGCAGGGCGGGCTGCAGGTCGCGGGCATCACCCGCGTCACCCGCCACCCGATGCTGTGGGCCTTCACCCTGTGGGCGCTGGCGCATCTGCTGGTCAACGGCCATCTGGCGGGGCTGCTGCTGTTCGGCGCGATCCTGGTGACCGCGCTGAACGGCATGGTCTCGATCGACCGCAAGCGGGCGGCCAGCCTGGGCGCCGCCTGGGACGACTTTGCCCGCCGCACCTCGCGCCTACCCTTCGCCGCCATCCTGGCTGGGCGCGGCGAGCTGCATCCGGGCGAGCTGGCGTCCTGGCGCCTCGGCCTGGGCGTCGCGCTGTTCGTCGCCGCGCTGTGGCTACACGGCTTCCTTTAGGAGAGTCGCGTTGGTTCAGCCGATCACGTCCCGCAGCGCCTCGACCACCCGCTCGACGTCGCCGTCCTGCATGCCGGGGAACAGCGGCAGCGACAGGCAGCGGTCGTAGAAGCCGGTGGCGCCGGGCAGGGCCTGGCGGCCGTACTGGTCCTCGTAGTAGGGCTGGCGCTGCACCGGGATGTAATGCACCTGGGTGCCGATGCCCTTGGCGGCCAGTGCCTTGACCACCTGGCCGCGGGTCTGGCCGATCTGAGCGAAATCGACCAGCACCTCGTAGAGATGCAGCACCGGGTTGCAGCCCGGTGCCTTGGCGATCGGCCGCACCACGGGGGCCAGCGGCGCCAGCACCTCGTCGTAGCGGGCGGCCAGCGCCCGGCGCCGCGCCTTGAACCAGTCCAGCTTGCGCAGCTGGCTGATGCCCAGCGCCGCCTGGATGTCGGTCAGCCGGTAGTTGAAGCCCAGCGCCTGCATCTCGTAGTACCAGGGGTTCACCCCGGCCTGGGCCTGGTCGACCGCCATCTCGGTGTTGACGAAGGCGTCGGGGTCGCGGGTCAGGCCGTGCGAGCGCAGCTGGGCCAGCTTCTTCTGCAGCTCCGGCTTGGACGAGGTGACCATGCCGCCTTCGCCCAGCGCGATGGTCTTGACCGGATGGAAGGAGAAGCAGGCGAGGTCGGAGTCGCGGCAGGTGCCGACCTGGGTCCAGCCTTCCGGCGTCTGGTATTCGGTGCCCAGCGCGTGGCAGGCATCCTCGATGACATAGGCGTCGTGGCTGCGGGCGATCTCGGCGATCGGCGCCAGCGGCACGGTCTGGCCGGCGAGGTGGACCGGCAGCACGGCGCGCAGCCGCCCCTCCGGAAACCGCTCCGGGATCCGGGCGATCGCCGCTTCCAGGTCCTGCGGCCGCATCAGCCCGGTCTCGGGGTCGACATCGGAGAACACGACGTCGGCGCCGACGAAGCGGGCGCAGTTGGCGGTGGCCACGAAGGTCACCGCCGGCACGACGCAGACGTCGCCGGGCCCGAGGTCGAGCGCCAGCGCCGCCAGGTGCAGCGCCGCGGTGCCGTTGGAGCAGGCGGCCGCGAAGGTCGAACCGGTCGCGGCGCAGAAGGCGCGCTCGAACTCGCCGACCGTCGGGCCGGTGGTCAGGTAATCCGCCTGCAACGCCTGGACGACGGCATCGATGTCGTCCTGGTCGATGAATTGGCGGCCATAGGGCAGGAACGTCACGGCCATCGCCTCCGAACCGCGCAAACTCTCAAGACGGGTTGAAACACCGGGGGAACGGCCGGGGCCGTCCGGTCAGCTGGCGTGCTTGTCCAGGATCTCGAGCAGCTCCGGCGCATCCAGCCATTCGGTGTTGTTGTCGCTGCCGTAGCTGAAGCGGTCGACCACCAGCTTGCCGCCGCCGTCCTCGGTGAAGGACTTGCGGACATACTCGCCGAACTGCGGCTCGATCACGTAGCGGTCCGCCAGCTCGACCGTGGCATAGGCGTCGTCGACCGCGATCATCGCCTCGTGCAGCTTCTCGCCCGGGCGGATGCCGACGGTCCGGTGCGGCAGGCCGGGGGCCAGCGCCTGCGCCAGGTCGGTGATCTTCATGCTCGGGATCTTCGGCACGAAGATCTCGCCGCCGCGCATCAGCGAGAAGTTCGACAGGGTGAAGTTCACGCCCTGCTGCAGGGTGATCCAGAACCGGGTCATGCGGTCGTCGGTGATCGGCAGGAACTCGGCCTTCTCCGCCAGCAGCTGGCGGAAGAACGGCACCACGCTGCCGCGCGAGCCGACGACGTTGCCGTAGCGCACCACGGCGAAGCGGGTGCCGATGTCGCCCGACAGGTTGTTGGCGGCGACGAAGGTCTTGTCCGAGGCCAGCTTGGTCGCGCCGTACAGGTTGACCGGGTTGCAGGCCTTGTCGGTCGACAGGGCGATGACCCGCTTGACCCGGTTCTGCAGCGCCGCCGCGACCACGTTCTCGGCGCCGGTGATGTTGGTGCGGATGCACTCCGACGGGTTGTGCTCCGCCGCCGGAACCTGCTTCAGCGCCGCGGCATGGATGATGTAGTCGACCCCGCGGGTCGCCAGCGTCAGCCGCTCGCGGTCGCGCACGTCGCCGATGAAGTAGCGCATGCAGGCGCGCACTTCGGGCGGGTAGGCCGCGTTGACGGCGTTCTGCATGTCGTACTGCTTCAGCTCGTCACGCGAGAAGATGATCAGCTTCCGCGGCTTGTAGCGCTGCAGGATGGTGGAAACGAACTTGCGACCAAAAGAGCCGGTGCCGCCGGTGACAAAAATGACCTTGTCGTTCAGGTCGATGATGTCGTCGTCAAAAGTGCGATACATGAATCACCAGCGCTGTTGAATAACACGGCCCGAAGTCTTGAAGCCCCCGCAGGCAGAGCCTGCAATCGTCCCGGCCCCCCGGACATACGCTTCAGGCTATAGCCGTCCCGCCGGCGTTTTGCAACGCGGTGCGGCAACGATTCTGGCCGAACGGAAGGACCGGAGGCAGACGGCCGCCGGACCCGAGCCAGCGGATAAAGCACTCGAAAAAGGGCGAGAAAGCGGCACGAAGCGGTCTTTTCGTCGATTGCCGCGTCGCCGGCAGGTCCTTGACAGCACAGCCTATGAAGACGGCAGGGCCGACCATTGGGAGAGGGCACCGGCCGAAACCCGGCATCTGTGACCGGTCCCCGGCCCCGCCCTGGGGCCGGGCCTCCCGGTCCGTCGGTCAGGCCTGGCGGATCCGCGCGCCGAATTCGGCCATGCGGCGCACCATGGCCGCCGGGTCGATCAGCAGCTCGGGCAAATGCAGCCCCGGTGCCGGCGGCGCCCCGCCGGCGAGGCCGAGCATCCGCTCGACGGCCATGGCGATGCCCAGTGCGGTCAGCGGCGCCTGCCCGGCCGGGTGGACGATCTCGTGCCGGGTGCGCCCCGCCGACCCGTCCGGCAGCGTGCCGGCGAGGTCGATGGTGATCTCGGTCGAGAACGGCTCGCCGCGCCGGCGGCTGGCCGACTGGCCCAGCACCAGGTCCAGCCGGACCGAGCGGGCGGCGGTTGCCGCCGCCAGGCTGACCACGTCCATCGGCGAATAGGGCTGCGCCGCCATCGCGGTGCCGTCTACGCTGCGGTACCGGCCCGGCGCCGGGTCGCCGGGGATCCAGACCCATTGCCCGTCCTGCAGGATCTGGACGCGGGACGTGGCCTGGACGATGCGGTCGTAATCGGCATAGGCCGCCGGCCCGCCCATGTCCTCCTCGTCCAGCAGGGCGCCGATCGCGATCGTCTCGACGGTGCGGAACGTCTTGGCGAAATGCAGCGCCGGCAGCAGCGCCGCACCGGCCAGCCAGTGGCTGGCCAGCAGCACCGGGGCGGTCGGCCGGTGCAGCGCCTGCGCCACCTCCGGCCCGATCTCGAACACGCCGCTCGATGTGCTGACATGGGGCACGCCGCGCGCCTGGGCGAAGCGCAGCGAATTCAGGCCGGCATCCTTGACGAACGCCACGACGGCGCTGAAGGCCCGGTCCGGCTGGCCCAGGTCGGGTTGCCCAAGGTCGGGTCTGGCCAGGTCGATCGCCGCCGCATCGGCGCCGCCGACCGCACGGGCCACCGCCTCGGCCTTGGCCAGGTCGCGCCCGCCGATGGTGATCGGCAGCTCCGGCTGCAGCCGGCGCAGCGCCTGGGCCGCCTGGGCGCCGACGATGCCGGATCCGCCGATGATGAGGACGGGCTGTTGCACGGGTGCGGGCATGGGGATGGCTCCAGGGCTGGGCGGGCATCGGGCGCAGCGCGCGACGCTGGCCGAAGTGAATTACCATTAGTAAGTTACCAATGGTAATGTCAAGTCCTGGAAGCCGGTTCAGCCCGGGACGGCGTCGTCCGGCGAATCCATGCCGAGGGTGAAGGATTGCTGCGACGAGCCGCTGATCGGCCCCGTCACGATCGGGCCGGCCAGGCCGGGCGGCACCATCAGGGCCTCCTGGTTCGACGCGTTGATCAGCAGCACCGTGCCGTCGCCGTCCGGCTGGATCGCCCATTGCCGGCCGGCGCTGTGCGGCGCCTGCTTCGGGCCCAGCACCACGCTGGTGCCGTAAGGGCCGCTGGGGCCGAGGCCGAGCACCATCCCGGGGGCCCGCGCGTTCACCAGGCAGCCGTCATCGGTGTACATCCACAGCGTGGCGGCCAGGGCTCGGTCGGCCGTGCCCGACCCCAGGGCGACGGTCGCGGCCGCCCGGGGGCCGGCGATCTCGACGACCAGCGGGGCCCCCCCGAAGCGGAGCTGGAGCCATTGATGGGTGGCCGGGATCCGGGGCTGGACCTGCCACAGCATCTCCTCCGGAATCCGGGGCGGCAGCGCCTCCAGCCAGATCTCCTGGCCGCTCCACAGCTGGTTGCGGGGCACCGTGGTGCAGGCCAGGCCGGTGTCCGGATTGACGATGGCGACCAGGGCGGGATTGTCCGGATCGGCCATGACCGTCCAGGCCTGCCCGGGGTCGGCGCCGGCCGGCTGCCGCGGCGCCAGGCCCAGGGTCCAGCGGCAGGAGGTGGCCTGCGGCCCGGCGGTCAGGACCATGGCGGTGTCGACCGCGCTGACGACGAGGCCGTCGGCCGTCAGCTGCCACAGCTGCCGCTTGTCCGGCAGGACGCCCCATTCCTCATAGAGGATCCGGGTGCCGGAGTTGACGTTGCTCAGCGCCCAGGGCGAGGACACGCCGTTGGCAAAGGTGAGCCACTGGGTCATGGAAACCGCCTCGGGTCGAACATGGCATGGGCCATTGACACCCTAGGTCGCTTCGGCGGCATCCCTTAGATCCAGATCAGCCCTTTCGATGGTGCCAGTTGGCTTGCATTCGATGGATGCCCGGCGGTGACGGTCAGGCCGAGGCCGCCGGCCAGCGCAGGGCGATGGTGAAGCAGGCCGCCGCCGCCAGGGCCGCCGCGGTGCGCACATGGTTCCAGGCGGTCCAGCTGGTGAGGTACCGGGCCCAGTACGCCGCGGCATCGGCGCTGGCGGGGTCCAGCGCGGCCAGCGCGTCGTTCCGCGGCACGTTGAACACCATGGTCACCAGGAAGGTGCCGACCACATACAGCACGGCACCGGTCAGCATCAGGGTCGGGTGGGGGCCCGCCCAGCCGAACAGCGCACCGGCCGCCAGCAGGGCGCACAGCACCGCCGCGCCGACGAAGACGCCCAGGAACAGCGGGTTGATCACCACGATGTTGATCGACTGCATCGCGGCGATGCCCTGCGGCGCCGGCAGCCGGCCCAGGGCCCCCATCACGAAGGTGGAGAAGGTGTAGAACACGCCGGCGATCAGGCCGCAGCCCAGCGCGGAACAGACGGTCAGGACGGTCAGCAGGCGATCACCCATCTCGAGGCTCCATGATGAAGGGGGAGGAGGGGGATGAAGGGGAGGGGAGAGGCGAGGGCGGCTCAGCCGGCCCAGATCCCGGTGGCGGCGACGGTCTTGCCGGTGCCGCCGATCACCAGGATCGGTTTCCGCTCTTGCGCGTTGCCATCCGAGGGGGCCATGATCGCCTCCTAATGTGAGGATAGCTCGTGTCTGATAAAGTGATAAATCCTCATATTCGTGAGGTCAAGCGGATTCGGTCGAAAGGAGAGGCCATGCCTGCGCCCGTATCGGACGCATCCGTCCCGGCAGAGGACCGGACGACCGCGCTGCGCCGTGCGCCGAGCCAGCGCCGCAGCCGCGAGCGGGTGGAGCGGATGCTGGCGGTGGCGACCGAGCTGATCGCGGCCAAGGGCAGCGACGCCATGCGGATGGGCGAGGTGGCGGAGAAGGCGGGGGTGTCGATCGGGTCGCTGTACCAGTACTTCCCGGACAAGGCGGCGATCATCCGCACCCTGGCCGAGCGCTACAACGCGCAAGGCCGGGCCTGCATCGCCGACGGGCTGGCGGATGTGCGCGACGCCGCCGGCCTGCGCGACGCCTTCGGCCGGCTGATCGACATCTATTACGGCCAGTTCCTGGCCGAACCCGTGATGCGCGACATCTGGTCGGGCACCCAGGCCGACAAGGGCCTGCGCGACATCGACCTCGAGGACAGCCGGATCAACGGCGCGGTGCTGGCCAAGATCCTGGCCCGGCTGCGGCCCGGTGCCGACCCCGCGGCGCTGGCCGCCAGCGCCTTCCTGGTGATGCAGCTGGGCGAGGCGACGATGCGCCTCGCCATCTCGGTCGACCGCCGCGAGGGCGATGTTCTGGTCGAGGCCTACAAGCGCATGGCGCTGCGCGAGATCGCGCCGGACTAAGCGGCTGTGTGGTGGGCTCGGGCTCGGTGCCGGCGGTTGTCTTGCGCTCCTTGCGCGGGCGGATCACGCAGTCGGCGACGCGGTCCAGCTCGTTCAGCGCGGTGGCGTGGCGCTGGCCCCATTCGCACAGGGCCAGCAACACCGGCTCCAGGCTCACACGGTGCGGGCCGATCTGGCGGAGCTGTTCGGCCTGGCGGCCGATGGCGGCCTGACGGTGGTGCGGGGCGGGCGCTACCCGTTCGCCCAGGCGGCCGCGGCGCATGCGGCGCTGGAAAGCCGGCGGACCACCGGCAAGGTCGTGCTGGTGCCGTGATGCCGAGGTGGCCGCGTCAACCCTTGTTGGGCTTCAGCGTGGGGCCGCCGCGGCCTTCGCGATGGGCGGCGGCGGACGCCTCGAGGTCCTTCGCCGCCTGCAGCGAGACCGCGTACATCTCCTTCTTGCCGCGCTTGGCGTAGCGCTCCGCATCCATGCGGGCCTCTCGCGCCTGGCGGTCGGCCGCCGCTGCCGCATCCTGGGGTTGAACGCGGGGCGGAAGGCGGGCGTCGCCTGCTGACATGTCGATAATCCCTGTCGGTGTGAGCGCGAGCATGGGCGCGCACCATGGCTTTGACCAGTTAAATCGCAGGTTCCGGAAGTGGTGGCCGGTCATCGCCAAATCCCGGATCGCCTGCGAAAAATCAAACTCGGCCCCGCTTCCGAAACGTTCGCGATCCCTTGGAACAGGGAGCCGGCGTCGATTTTTGCAGACGGCGGCAGGGGTTTCGGATTATGCTGGACTTCTCAGATTTTCTTGAGAAAGCGATAAGGCAGCGTTCCGGAATCATGGAAGCGCTAATATAATCATGCCTGTCCCATAGCAGGCAATCGTGGTGGCCAGGCCTCAGCGGGGCTCCTTCGAGAGCCCGGAAATGCAGAGATGTCCAATCGATACGAGATAGGCACGACGGTCTATGTCTGGCGCCGGTCGGTGTCCGGACCATCCGTCGCCGGGGCGTTCACCGTGGTGGCGCACTACCCGAGCGAGACCTCCGGCCGGCTCTACCGGATCCGCAGCGCCACCGGAAACGAGGAGCGGATGGCGCCCGAGCACGAGCTGTCGGTGGTGCCGCGTCCACCGGCCGCCGTCACCGCCCGCACGTCCGGCAAGCGGCAAAGCGCCTAGAGTACGGGATGGACGCGACCGTTGCCTTCGAACCCATCGCGGATTTCGACTGCCAGAGCTGCGGCGCCTGCTGCGCGTATTCCCGCGAATGGCCCCGGTTCTGGACCGACGACGACGACGCCATCGACCGCATCCCGGCCCGCCATGTCGACCCGTCGCGGGCGCGGATGCGGTGCGACGGCGAGCGCTGTTCGGCGCTGACCGGCGACATCGGCGTCGCCACCGGCTGTTCGGTCTATGCGGTCAGGCCCCAGGTCTGCCGCGACTGCATGCCGGGCGACGACGCCTGCCTGATGGCGCGGGCCGCCCACGGGCTGCCGTCCTAGACCAGGCGCCGGCGCGACGCTTTCCGCCCTCACGTTGTGGAGTGTTCATGACCGACGATCTGAAGGGGCTCAAACGCGCGGCCGAGGCGGGCAACGCCGCGGCGCAGTTCAACCTCGCCATCCTCTGCGACAGCCGCGAGGACGACAACGGCTATGCCGTTCCGGGCGACCGCGCCGAAGCGCTGCGCTGGCTGCTCGAGGCGGCTAGGGGCGGCCTGCCGCGGGCCCAGCTCAAGCTGGCGGAATTCTATGCCGAGGGCCGCAAGGTCTCCGGCGACCTGGTGCGGGCCTGCGTCTGGTTCCTGGTGGCGATGGCGAAGCTGAACGGCGCCGAGCGCGCCCGGGCCGAGATCGGCTATCGCGCGCTGGCCGGCCGCCTGACCGCAGGCCAGATGGTCAAGGCGCGCCGCCTGGCGGAAACCTGGCTGAAGCCGGCCGCCGCATCGCGGAAATCCCGCTCTGCGGATGCCGGGGCCGCCTTGATTCCGCCGAATCCGATATCGCCCCGCCCGCAAAGCGCGTAGAGTCGTTCGCAGCGCTGCACAACGGCGCGACGATCCGCGCGGCGGAACCGGACCGGGGCCTGGCTGCCCCTCCGAAATCAGCGCGGCGCCGGTCAGAGACGGCGAGCACCCCGACCAGACGTATTCAGACGGCACATCGGCGCAGCCCAGGCTTCGCCCTTTGGAGCGATGATGGCCAAATCCGAAAGCGCCGCCCGTGAGCGGGTGGCAATCCGGGCCGCCGTTTCGGCGCATCGGGTGCCCAGCCTCGGCCGCAGCCTGTGGCAGGTGGCGAACAGCTTCCTGCCCTTCCTCGGCGTCTGCGCCGTGATGTACTGGACCTATGGCGCCGTGCCCTACTGGGCGACGCTGCTGGCGGCCCTGCTCGCCGGCGGGCTGGTGGTGCGGATCTTCATCATCCAGCATGATTGCGGCCACGGCTCGTTCTTCCGGGCGCGCTGGGCCAACACGCTGATGGGCAGCGTGTGCAGTCTGGTCACCTTCACCCCCTACGCCGCCTGGCGCCGCCAGCATGCCGGCCACCATGCCCATTGGAACAATCTCGACCACCGCGCCAGCGGCGCCGACATCTATTCGTCGTGCCTGACCCTGGCGGAGTACCGGGCCCTGTCGCCCTGGCGCCAGCGCGCCTACCGCGCCGCCCGCCATCCGCTGGTGTCGCAGCTGCTGCTGCCGCCGCTGGTGTTCCTGCTGCTGTACCGCGTGCCGTTCGACACGCCGGCCTCCTGGCACGGCGAACGCCGGGCCGTGTACCTGACCAATCTCGGCCTCGGCGCCGTGTTCCTGCTGCTGGGCCTGACCCTCGGCTTCGGCGCGGCCGCGATGGTGCAGCTGCCGATCATCATGACCGCCGCCATCGTCGGGGTCTGGCTGTTCTCGGTGCAGCATCGGTTCGAGGACACGCTGTGGGCGCGGCGCGACGACTGGGATTTCGTCTCGGCCTCGATCGAGGGCAGCTCGTTCCTGAAGCTGCCGCGGGTGCTGCAGTGGTTCACCGGCAACATCGGCTTCCACCACATCCACCATCTCGACCCGCGGATCCCGAACTACCGGCTGGAGGCCTGCCACAACGCCAACCCGATCCTGCAGCGGGCGCCGGTGCTGACGCTGCGCACCAGCCTCGGCGCCGGGTCGCACGCGCTGTGGGACGAGGAGCAGGGCCGGATGGTGCGGTTCCCGGACTGACCGGCCGTATCCGCGATGATCTGAGGAAGCTGGTGCGGGCGGTCGGGGTCGAACCGACACTCTGTCACCAGAACTGGATTTTGAGTCCAGCGCGTCTGCCAATTCCGCCACGCCCGCGCGGGGCCGCATCTTAGGCAGCGCCGAAGCGGCGTCAACGAAATTGCGGGCGCCCGCCGTCAATCTCCCGCGGACGGCCCCGCGGTCGGCAGCGTCAGGCCGGTCTTGACCGCGTCGAACACGAAATGGGTGTCGAAGCGCTTGACGTTGGCATCGGTCATGAACAGCCGGTCGAGGATGTCGCGGCAGGCCCGCATGCCGGTGGCGGCCAGGATCACCAGATAGTCCCGGCTGCCGGCCAGCTCGTAGCATTGCTGCACCTCCGGCGCCGCCCGCATGCGCTCGCGGAAGGCGCGGTGCAGGGCAGTCGATTCCTGCTCCAGCGTCACGAACACCGTGGCCAGCACGATGCCGTCGAAGCGGCCGGGGTCCAGCACCGCGACCTGTCGCAGCAGCAGCCCGTCGGCGCGATAGCGGGCGATGCGGCGCTGCACCGCGCTGGGCGACAGGCCGATGGCGTCGCCCAGCGCCTCCAACGTCTGGCCGCTGTCAGCCTGCAACTGCGCCAGCAGCCGGTGGTCGAGCCGGTCGAGCGCCGGCGGGGGTCTCGTGCTCATGCAAGAATTTTGCGTCGACACGCATGACATGACAACAACCGTCGGGGCGAGGCCGGCTAGACTCCGGGCAGTGCAATCGACGCCAATACAATCGACGGGAAGGACGCGGCCATGGATGCGCAGCCGGAGACGATGATCACGCCGCAGGAGATCCTGGCGGCCCGCGCCGCCATCGACCCGGTGTTCCTCGATTCGCCGGCGATGCGGCACGGCGCGCTCGACGCCGCGCTGGGCTGCGCCGTCACGCTGAAGGTCGAGAGCCTGAATCCCGTCCGCTCCTTCAAGGGCCGCGGCACCGAGGCGCTGCTGGCGTCGCTCGATCCGCTCCCCGCCTCGGTGGTCGCGACCTCCAGCGGCAATTTCGGCCAGGGGCTGGCTCGGGCCGCGGCCCGGCGCGGCGTGGCGGCGACCATCCTGGCGCCGTCCTGGGCCAATCCGCTGAAGCTCGACGCCATGCGCCGGCTCGGCGCCACGGTGCGGCTGGCCGACCCGGCCGACGGCGCCGGCAAGGATTTGGCCCGCCGCATCGCCGCCGAGACCGGGGCGCTGTTCGTCGAGGATGGCGGCCACCGCATCATCACCGCCGGCGCCGGCGTGATCGGGCAGGAGCTGACCGCCGGCGGCCACGAGGTCGACGACGTCATCGTCCAGATCGGCGACGGCGCGCTGGCCACCGGCATCGGCTGCTGGTTCAAGGCCCAAGGGCGTAGCGCATCGCCGGGGGTGCGCATCATCGGCGTGGTGGCGCGCGGCGCCCCGGCCATGGCCCAGTCCTTCGCCGCCGGCAGGGCCATCGACACGCCCCATGTCGACACCATTGCCGACGGCATGGCGATCGCCCGGCCGGTGTCCTCGGCGGTGGCGCAGCTGCGCGCCTGCGTCGACGAGATCCTGCTGGTCGACGACGACGCCATCGTCGAGGCGGCGCGGCTGCTGCTGCGCACCGCCGGGGTGCTGGCCGAGCCGTCGGGCGCCGCCGGCCTGGCCGCGGTGATGACGCACCGCGCCCGCTTCGCCGGCCGCCGGGTCGCCGCCGTGGTCACCGGCAGCAACCTCGACGCCGCGTTCCAGGCCAAGCTGCTGGTGGCTTAGGAGCGGGCGCAGGCCGAGCGTCCGGGGCATCGCAGCCCTGCCGGGTCGCGACATTTCTTCACTGGGCGGCGCACGGGCGGCACGGCATGATCCGCGCCATGTTGCGCCGACTCGATCTTCTCGCCTGGCTGACGGCCGCTCTCGGCGTCGTCGTGCTGGGCACCGTCCTCGCCTCGCAATATCTCGGCGGGCTGCAGCCCTGCGAGCTGTGCCTGTACCAGCGCTGGCCCTGGGCGGCGGCGATCGCGCTCGGCCTGCTGGCCGCGCTGCTCCGCCCGCTTCGCCGGGGCCTGGTGCTGCTGGCCGGCATCGTCATCCTGCTCGGCGGCGCCCTGGCGGTCTACCACGCGGGGGTCGAGTACCAGTGGTGGCCGGGCTTCACCGCCTGCACCTCGGCGATCTCCTTCGGCACCGGCAACGCCGCGTCGCTGCGCGACCAGTTGCTGGCCGCCCCGGTGGTGCGCTGCGACGTGCCGGGCTTCGTCCTGTTCGGGATCTCGATGGCGGGGTACAATGCCATCGTCTCGGTGGTCGCCGGCCTCGTCCTGCTGGCCGCCGCGACCCGCCGCACCAGCGCGAGAGCCGTGTGACAGCTTCCCGCCGCCGCGCCCTGCCGGGCGACCCCTCCGGCCCCGACCGGATCGCCCGCATGATCCGGGTCGACCATGCCGGCGAATACGGCGCCAAACGGATCTACGAAGGCCAGCTCGCGGTGCTCGGCCGCGGCCCCAAGGGGCCGGTGATCGAGCATATGGCGGAGCAGGAGCGCGAGCATCTCGAGACCTTCGACCGCATGGTGGTGGAGCGCGGCGTGCGCCCGACCCTGCTGCATCCGCTGTGGCATGTCGGTGCCTTCGCCATGGGGGCGGCCACGGCGCTGCTGGGCGAACGGGCGGCGATGGCCTGCACCGTCGCGGTCGAGGAGGTGATCGACGATCACTACGCACGCCAGGCCGAGGCGCTGGGCAGCGACGAGCCGGAACTGAAGGCGGTGATCGAGCGTTTCCGCGCCGAGGAGCTGGAGCACCGCGACATCGGGCTGGAGCACGAGGCCGAGCAGGCCCCGGGCTACCGCTTCCTGTCCGGCGCTGTGAAGGCGGCGACGCGCACCGCCATCTGGCTCTCGGAGCGAGTATAAAAGCGATGCGGATTGCGATGCTTCTGGCGGCCGCCACGGCGGCGCTGCTGGCCTCGGCCGGGGCGCGGGCCGAGGATGTCGGCTGCGTCAACACCGCCTTCAAGCTGATCGGCCCGGACCACAAGGTCTGCGTCGAGGCCTTCACCGACCCCGACATCCCCGGCGTCGCCTGCTATCTCAGCCAGGCCCGCACCGGCGGCGTCTCCGGCTGGCTCGGCCTGGCCGAGGACCCCTCGCGCTTCGCCCTGTCCTGCCGCCAGGTCGGCCCGATCACCCTGCCGGACCGCGTCGACCGCCAGAAGGAGGTGTTCGACAGCGCCACCTCGATCCTGTTCAAGGAGACGCAGGTGGTGCGGATGTTCGACCGGCCGCGCAACACGCTGGTGTACCTGTCCTATTCGACCAAGCTGGTCGACGGGTCGCCGATGAACAGCGTTGCGGCCGTGCCGGTGATGCCGTGGAGTCAATAGGCCGCGGGATCATCTGACGCTTCGCGCTTCTGTCATTGCCCGGCTTGACCGGGCAATCCAGGGGCGGCCAGCACCGCTCTCGATGGCCCCTGGATCCTCGGGTCAAGCCCGAGGATGACAAGGAGAGAGGTTGGGCCTGAAGGCTGGGTTCGTTGAAACGAACCCAGCGCTCTCAGTGCTCCAGCTCGGAATCCCAGTACAGGAAGTCGCGCCAGCTCTGGTGCAGGAAGTTGGGCGGGAAGGCCCGGCCGTTCTCCTGCAGCTCATAGGTGGTCGGCTGCTGCGGCGGGATCAGCGGATGCATGCCGCAGCTGTGCGACAGCTGGTGCCCCTTGCGCAGGTTGCAGGCGGAGCAGGCCGCGACCACGTTGGTCCAGCTGGTGCGCCCGCCGCGGGCGCGCGGCACCACATGGTCGAAGGTCAGCTCCTGCGACGGGAAGCGCTCGCCGCAATACTGGCAGCTGAAGCGGTCGCGCAGGAACACGTTGAACCGGGTGAAGGCCGGCCGCCGCGCCGAAGGGATGTACTCCTTCAGCGAGATCACGCTGGGCAGCCGCATCTCGAAGGACGGGCTGCGCACCACGCGGTCGTATTCGGCGATGATGTTCACCCGATCGAGGAACACCGCCTTGATCGATTCGTACCAGGGCCACAGGGACAACGGGAAGTAGCTCAGCGGCCGGAAATCGGCGTTGAGGACGAGAGCCGGGCAATTATCGGGTGGGGGAGACACCATCCCACTCCTTCACCGTCACCTCTGGCCGCGGATGGTCCGCGAATGCCCATGGATATACGGTGAAACCCTGTTGACCGCAACATGCTGCGCCGAAAGCGGCGGAAATGTCACGATCTCGTCACCGGTCAGCCCGCGGCCTGCCCCGGGCGGCCGGCCGCCTGCGGCAGGTGCCGGACCAGGGTGTCGAGGCCGGCGGCCAACCCCTCCGGGTCGATGCCGTGGCCCAGTCCCGGCCGGGCCAGGGTCTCGACCGCCACCCCGGCGCCCTGCAGCGCCGCGGCCGCCAGCGCCATGGCGCCGAACGGCACCACCGGGTCGTCGTGGCCGTGCACCAGCAGCACCGGCGGGCGCGAGCGGACGTCGCGGGCCAGCGTGGCGGCGCCCAGCAGCGCGCCGGAATAGCCGATCACCGCGGCGCAGGCGGCCGGCCGGCGCAGGGCGGTGTACAGCGATGTCATGGTGCCCTGGCTGAAGCCGACCAGGGCCAGGTCGGCATCGGTCAGGCCGCGTTCGGCCAGCGCTTGGTCGAGGAAGCCGTTCAGGATCGGCAGGGTGGCCTGCAGCCCGGCCTCCATCACCGCCGGCGTCCGGTCGGACAGGCTGAACCACTGCCGGCCGTAGGGCGCCATGTCGCAGGGCTCGGGGCCGTCCGGCGACAGGAATTCGGCATCGGGCAGGTGGCGGGCCCAATGCGGCGCCAAGCCGATCAGGTCCTGGCCATCGGCGCCGACGCCGTGCAGCAGGACGACCAGGGCCTTGGGCGCGAGGCCGCTGGCGGGGGCGAGGCCGGGGCCCGAGAGGGTGGGGATCTTGGACATGGCGCCATCTCTCCCGGTCGCGGCCCGGCTGTCAACCACCCGCCCGGCGGGATGATCCATGTCGAGATCGAGCTGGGCTTCGCGCCGGACGCGCCGGTGGCCGCGGTCGACCGGCTGCGGGACGAGCTGGTGGCGGCGCTGCGGCCGCTGATCCCGGCCCTGTTCGTCGCCGTCCTGCCGCGTCCCCAGGCGCTGCTGGCGGCCTCGGCCCGCCCCTGGCTCGAAGCCGTCGCGGCGTAGGGTTGAAGGCGATCAGGACCGAAGGCCGACGCCATCGCCTTTGGGCGGGAAGCGACCGTCAGCCACTCTACCGATTTGGATGGAAAGTGATCGGTTCTCGGCTATCGTTGATCCATGGACGTGAGGCCTTCTCTCTTCATCATCCGAAACGACCGGGGTGAGTATTTGTGCCCGGTATGCGGCTTTGCCGGGTACTTTCGGGGCGATCACTTCGCGGACAAAGAAGGCGGCGTCATAGGCACGGGAATCTGCCCCTGCTGCTTCTACGAACCCGGATTCGATGACAACCCGGCGGCAAGTGCCGGAGCCAAAGACACGCTCCTGGATTCCATTCTGTCCTATCGCAAAGCTTGGACAGAGCAAGGAATGCTGTGGCGTGGAGCTCCCAAGGTCGAGCGTCCCGCTGACTGGGAGCCAGCATCGCAACTTGCGCGGCTCCTCGAAACGGCGCCCTTCGTCTCGTAAAAGGCGGGACGATCGGAGAGGGCCGAGGGGCGACCCCTCCCGATCGGGTCTCAATCCTGGTCCGACGCGGCCCGGGCTTGACGCCGCCGCCGGGCTTCGCCTTTGCTCGGCGCCATGGCCGACGTCACCCGCTTCGCCCCCAGCCCCACCGGGCTCCTGCATCTCGGCCACGCTCATTCGGCGCTGGCCGGCCGGCGCCGGGCAGGGGACGGCCGCTTCCTGCTGCGCATCGAGGACATCGACCAGGGCCGCTGCCGGCCGGAGTTCGAGGCCGCGATCCTGGAGGACCTGGCCTGGCTCGGCCTCGATTGGGACGGGCCGGTGCGGCGCCAGTCGGAGCATTGGGACGACTACCGGGCCGCGCTGGCCACGCTGGAGGGGCAGGGGCTGGTCTATCCCTGCTTCTGCACCCGGCGCGAGATCCAGGCCGAGATCGCGGCGATGGACGGCGCGCCGCATGGACCGGACGGCCCGCTGTATCCCGGCACCTGCCGCCATCTGTCGCCGCAGCAGCGCGCCGAGCGGCTGGCCGAGGGCCGGCCCTATGCGCTGCGGCTGGACGTCGCCGAGGCCGTCCGGCGCAGCGGCCCCTTGTCCTGGACCGACGAGCTGGCCGGCGAGCAGGCGGCGCGGCCGGAGCTGCTGGGCGACGTGGTGCTGGCGCGCAAGGACACGCCGACCAGCTACCATCTGGCGGTGACGGTGGACGACCAACTGCAGGGCGTCACCGTGGTGACGCGGGGGCAGGACCTGTTCGACGCCACCCATGTCCACCGCCTGCTGCAGGCGCTGCTGGGCTATCGCGTGCCGGTGTGGCGCCACCACGCGCTGCTGACCGACGCGGCCGGCAAGCGCCTGGCCAAGCGCAACGACGCGGTCGCGATCCGCACCTTGCGGGACGAGGGGAAATCCCCCGCCGCAGTGCGGGCGCTGGCGGGGTTTCCGGACGGGGCTACTGCTCCGGCTCGGTCGTGAACAGCAGCGGGTAGCCGTTGTTGCGCCCGGCCTCGGTGGCCCGCGTCGCCCGGGTCTCGGCCACGTCCTTGGTGTAGACGGCGACGACGCAGGTCCCGCGCGTGTGTGCGGTATACATCACCTGGTGGGCCTGGCTCTCGCTGACCCGGAACTCCGACTTCAGCACCTTGACGACGAAGTCCCGGGGCGTGAAGTCGTCATTGACCAGGATGACCTTGTGCAGGCGCGGTCGTTCCGTCTTGGTCACGACCTTGGGGGTGGGGCTGATCTTGATGTCACTCATCGGACAGGCAACTCCCGATGACGGCGCGGCGGCAGCGTCAAGCGCCGGCACCTTCTCACGTTCGCCGCCATCCGTCCATTCGCGGCCGGTCTGGTCCGACCGTGCCGCTACTTGTTCAGGATCTTCTCGCGCTGGTCTTCGTACTCGTCCTGGGTGATCGCGCCCTTGCGGTAGGCGTTGTCCAGGTCGATCAGCTCCTGCCCCGTGGTCGCGCCCGCGGTGCCGGGCGGCGGCGTGTGGCTGCTGCCGCCGCAGGCGGCGACGGGAAGGGCCAATCCGAGGGCGAGGGCGAACGGCAGAAGTCGCATGGAAGCTCCGGGGTCAAACGCTAGCGGTTGAACGCCATGAGGGACGGTTTGTTCCGATCCGTGGTGGTGCCGCCGGGCAGGTCGGTCGGCTCGTGCAGCCCACGGCACAGCAGGAGATAATCGGGTTCTTCCGGATCGATCAAGCCGCGCCGGATCGCCAGGTCGATGATGACGAGCGCGACGTTGAACTTGAAGTCCTCGGTGTCGCGGATCCGCTCCAGCGCCGCGGCCAGCGGCCAGCGCTCGAACGCCTCGACCTCGCCATCGGTGTTCTCGGGCGTGAAGTCGGGGGCCAGCGCCAGGTCGTAGACGAACAGCGTGTCGCGCCGCAGCCCCTCGGCCGTGCCCATCATGTAGGTGATGGCGCCGGCCGGGACGGCCTGCCGCGCCAGCGCCGCGGGAATCCCGGCCTCCTCGGCGCATTCCTTGACCACGTTCTCGGCCAGCGACAGGCCGTGGGGCTGGCCGCCGGCGACGATGTTGTCGAGCTTGCCGGGGTCCAGCGCGCGGTCGGCCGACCGCCGGCCGATCCACAGCAGCGGCCCGTCCGGCGACTCGACCACGCCGTTGATGTGGACGCCGAAGGATTTGATGCCCAGCGCCACCGCCGCGCCGCGGTCGACCGTCGCCAGCAGCGGGGCGCCCCATTCGGCCAGGACGGGATAGCGCTCGTCCCGCCGCTTGCGCACCAGCCCGGCCTCGATCAGCCGGTCGGTGACGGCTTCCAGCGCCTCGGCCCGGGCCTCGGGGCTGTCCAGCCGGTCGTCCAGGCGCCAGCCCATGTCCTCGGCCCGCAGCGGGTCGGGCCAGCGGTCGAGCACCGCGGCCACGGGCGGGGCGACCCAGCCGGCGACGGTGTCGCCGATCCGCCAGGGGCGGAGCGGTGCGGGGTCGTGGGCGGTGCAGGCGAGGACTCGGTCGAGCAGGCTCATCGGCTCCGGTCTAGAGCATGTCGGGCGCAGGGGGAACCGCGAACACGAGCGGCCCGGGACACAGCCGGGGCATCGGGGGGTGCAAGCACCGATGGGAAGGCTTAACCTTGAGCCCGACCCCGGTCTCGGTGTTAATGGGCCGGTTCGGGGGTGGAGGAACGCTGGTGCGGCAGGCGCGGATCGGTCGGATCATGACGGCAGGCGGGGCGGCGTTGGTGGCGCTGGTCCTGGCGTGGCCGGCCGCGGCGGCCGTCGACCTCGGCAATCTCTCGGCCGACGACATGCGGGCGCTGCAGCGCATCCTCGAGACCGAACGCACCAATTCGCCGAAGCGGCTGCCCTCGGGCATGGCCGTCACCGTGGTCCAGACCCAGACCTCGCCGCGCGTCTGCCGCATCTTCCGCATCGGCCGCCAGGGCCAGGAAGGCCAGGCGGTGGGCTGCCGCATCGGCGCCCAGCGCTGGGCGCTGAACGCCTCGATCGAGGCGGCCCGGGCCGTGCCGGCCGATGTGGCGCCGGCCGACGTGGCGCCAAATGGGCCGGCGGCGCGGCCGAAGGTGGTGGCGCAGTCGCGACCGGTCCCGTCCGAGGATGAGGGCGTGGAGGAGGCGGGGGCCGACAGCACGCCGTCAACGCCACCGCGTCGTGGCGGCGCCGAGACCGGCACGGCGCCGGCCGAGGCCCAGGTGGCGGCGCTGCCGCCGCCGCGGGCGCCGTTCCAGCCGCCGCGGCCGCTCGACCGCCCGCGCAGCGCCGCCGCGCCCGACACG